>JAHHIL010000035.1 GCA_019358975.1 Trichocoleus desertorum ATA4-8-CV12 | reverse complement strand
TGTTAGTCTGTGGAGCGACCATAAGACCTGAAGAGAGTAAATCTCGGAAGGCGGGTGCTATGAAGCAGAAACCTAAATCGTGAGGTTTGGGAATCCCACGCGCTTTAGCTGTGGGAGGATGTCAACTCTAACAATTGTGATTCTGTGAGCAGGGAAACTCCTAAGGTTTTGGCTTTTTCTAGTTTGGAGCCTGCATTTTCTCCCGCTACCAAATAGTTGGTTTTGGCACTGACGGAATCGGTGACTTTACCCCCTGCTTGTTGAATCAGGGCTTTGGCTTCATCGCGTTTCAGGGTGGGCAGAGTGCCTGTAATCACGAATATTTTGCCTGCTAAAGCTTGATTCTCGCGAGTGGGTTGGGTGGTGGCTGCGGCGGCAAACTGCAACCCTGCTGCTTGTAACCGCTCGATCAAGGTTTGGTTGGCGGGGATGCGGAACCATTGGTGCACGGCTTGGGCGATTTCGGAACCGATGCCGTAGACGCTGGCGATCGCACTTACCTCCGCACTCGCTAACTGTTCGACGCTGGGAAACTGAGCGGTGAGGGTTTGGGCATTGACGCTGCCGACATGACGAATTCCCAAGCCGTAGAGGACACGGGACCAAGGTTGGTCTTTGGAATGGGCGATCGCATTGACGAGTTTCTCAGCCGACTTTTGACCCATGCGCTCTAGAGTCATGAGGCGTTCTGTGGTGAGGTCGTAGAGGTCAGCAACAGACTGCACCAAGTCATGCTCGACAAATTGCTGCACCAGTTTCTCGCCTAAGCCGTTGATGTCTAAAGCGTCGCGGCTGGCCCAGTGGATCAAGGCTCCCCGAAGAATGGCGGGACAAGAGGCGTTGATGCAGCGGGTGACGGCTTCGGTTTCGGGTTTGACGACGGGTTGACCGCACTCTGGGCAGTGGGTGGGCATGGTGAAGGAGCGGGCATCAGCGGGGCGGAGTTCCTTCAGCACTCGCACCACTTCCGGGATGATTTCGCCCGCTTTACGGACGATCACGGTGTCGCCAATATGAATGTCGAGTTCGGCAATGCGATCGCGGTTGTGCAGGGTGGCGCGAGAAACGGTGGTGCCTGCGAGCTGCACAGGTTTGAGTTCGGCGACGGGGGTGATGGCTCCGGTGCGACCCACATTGACGCTAATGTTTTCTAGCAAGGTGGGGGCTTCTTCGGCGGGATACTTGAGCGCGATCGCCCAGCGGGGAAACTTTTGGGTAAAACCGAGCTGGGTTTGCAGGTCGAAGGAGTTGATTTTGATCACCACGCCGTCGGTCATGTAGGGCAACTCGACGCGCTCAGTAGACCAGCGATCGCAGTAGGCTTTGACGGCTTCTAGGTTGGGGCATCGCTCACGATTAGGGTTGACGCGGAATCCCACTTGTTGCAACCATGCCAAGGCTTCCCACTGGCTTTGAATTTGGAAGGGATGCTCGACTTCTCCTTGGGCCGAGGCATCGGGGATGTGCAAGGTGTAGGCAAAGAAGTCTAGGCGACGTTTGGCGACGATACGGGAGTCGAGCTGGCGCAGAGTTCCGGCGGCGGCGTTGCGGGGGTTGGCGAATGATGCTTCACCTGCCTGGGCGCGTTCTTGGTTGATTTGCTCGAACACGTCTAGCGGTAAAAAGGCTTCGCCTCGCACTTCTACTAAAGGCGGCGGGTTGTCGAGGTTGAGCCGGAGGGGAATGGAGCGGATGGTTTTGATGTTTTGGGTAATCTCTTCGCCAGAGATGCCATCGCCACGAGTCGCGCCTCGTACCAAAAGGCCATTTTCGTAGCTGAGGGCGATCGCGTTACCGTCGATTTTTAGTTCACACACATATTCGGCTGCACCTACATCCGGGGCAACTCTGCGCCAACGTTCCTGCCAAGTATTCAAATCGGCATTGCCAAAGGCATTTTCTAAGCTGTAGAGCGGTACGTTGTGGCGGACGGAGGTGAACTGGGAGGCAGGTCGTTCACCCACGCGCTGGGTGGGGCTGTCGGGGGTGATCAGCTCTGGATATTGGATTTCTAAGTCTTTGAGTTCCCGGTAGAGCTGGTCGTAAACCGCGTCGGGCATGGTTGGAGTATCGAGCACGTAGTACTCATAGCTAGCCTTTTGCACCAATTTCCGCAGTTCTAGCACTCGCGCTGCGATCGCAGGGGTTGGCTGTGCAGTTGGCTGTTCCACAAAGACGCTCCGTTGCCCATCAATCAACAAGTCCAGACGCTAGTTTAACGCTCTCGCTCCTCTGTGTGACGACGAAAGAAGACCAAAAGCGATCGCGGTTTAACCCACTCCTAAACTGCTATTAACTCAAAGCTGGACTCAAGCTTAATCTCAACCACGTATTTTCACTGGAGGGCCATTGATACGCTTGTATGAGGAGTGATGATATGTTTCATCTGTTCAAGTTAGGATTGCTAGCAAGTGCCGTATTAGCGGTGTTTCCCATTAATGAAGTGAAAGCTGCTACTTTAACAGGTCAACCTCCCATTGTGATTGGGCATCGAGGTGCGAGTGGTCTGCGGCCAGAGCATACCTTAGCGGCTTATGAGTTGGCGATCGCGCAGGGAGCCGATTATATTGAGCCTGACTTGGTTGCAACCAAAGATGGGGTGTTGGTGGCGCGTCACGAAAACGAGATTTCTGGCACCACGGATGTAGCTGAGCGGTCCGAATTTGCTGCCCGAAAAACCACCAAAGTCATCGATGGTACGACCTTCACCGGATGGTTCACCGAAGACTTTACTTTAGCCGAACTGAAGACGCTGCGGGCCAAGGAGCGGATTCCTGACGTACGTCCCGGAAATACGGCTTTTAATGGTCAATTTGAAATTCCGACGCTGCAAGAGGTGATTGACTTAGCGCAGCGCAAGAGTGCTGAACTAGGCCGCACCATTGGCATTTATCCCGAAACCAAGCACCCTAGCTACTTTGACTCGATTGGTCTGTCACTTGAAGAACCTTTGGTCGAAACTCTCAACCAGAATGGTTATATCGGCCTCAATGCTCCGGTATTTATTCAGTCTTTTGAAGTGGGCAACCTCCAGCAACTCAATCAACTGACGGATGTGCCTTTGGTGCAGCTATTTGGGGGTGCGACTGACCAACCCTACGACTTTGTGTTGAGCGGAGATACCCGCACCTATGGCGATTTGACCCAATCCAATGCTTTGGCTGCGATCACCTCCTACGCCAACGGCATTGGCCCTTCTAAGCGCTTGATTGTGCCTGCGACCACCGTTGACCAAAACCAAGACGGCAAGCCAGATGACTTGGATGGGGATGGAGTCATCACCGATGCCGATCGATTCTTGCGATCGCCTACTACTTTAGTGGCTGATGCTCATGCAGCTGGTCTGTTGGTGCATCCCTACACGTTCCGCAACGAAAACATCTTCTTGGCCCAAGATTACAGCGGCAATCCTGAACGTGAATACGAGCAGTTCTTCGCGCTGGGGGTAGATGGTGTTTTCAGCGATTTTCCTGGGACTGGGGTGCAAGTGAGGAATCGGGTTGCTGGTGATCCAAAGGACACCACAGAAGTCCCCGAACCTGGTGTGGCTTTAGCGCTAGGAGCGATTCCTGTCGCCGCGTTTCTCCGCCGTCGCCGTACTCAGTCCAAACTGTCTTAGGCTTTAAGGACGCGATCGCTAAGCTGCCCTTCATCGGATGGACAATTGAAGCGATCGCGCTTTTCCTTGATTAGTCTAAACTCCAGCCTTAAGCACAGCGACCCACGTTACAAAATAATTTGCCTTTATTCTCCAGTAATCGCTAAACTATCCACCCAAATTCGAGGACAGACTCCACCGGGAGTTACTTCGGCTTCTGGCTCCACGTAAACGATCGCCTTGAGTAGTGCCAAGAAATCTCCCGCGACCGTGGCCGACTCTACACTGACGCGATCGCCTTTGTTCACGACCCAACCATCGAATGGTAGTGAGAATGAGCCTTGCAAGGACTGTACTCCTGCATGGAGGGCTTGCAAATCGTCAATCAAGACCACATTTTCAGCGGTATCGAGACTGTAAGTTGTGTCTACTGCCTGACCTGGAGCAACGTGGTAGTAATGTGGCCCCACAGTAATTTTTGCGCCCATGTTGGCATTGCCTGTCGGCTGCGCGTTCATTCGCTTGGCAGTTCCCGCACTGTGGAGAAATCCGCTCAGCACACCCTCGGTAATCAATGGAGTCTTCCGAGTTGGGGTGCCTTCGCCATCAAACATTTCCGCACCGATATTACCGGGATGATGGGGGTCATCACAGACGGACAGTAGAGGCGAAGCGATCTGTGTCCCCAAGGATTCTGGAGTCGAGAGGCTTTGTCTGTCGAGGATACTTTGGGCGTTGTACAGATTGGAGAACGCTCCCAACAAGCTCAGGAAGGCTTCTGGAGAGAACACGACTAGATATTTGCCTGACTGAATTTTGTTGTAGTTCAGGTGGCTGATGGTTTTCTCCGCCGCTTCCTGGATACAAGCTTGCACGTCTAGCTCTGGAAATCCATAACCCACTCTGAACGCTCCAGCACTGCGAGGCTTTTTGCCCTCTTCTTCGGTTTTGCTATAGAGATACACCGAAGCATAGGAGCCACCTTCATACCGCTGTGCTCCTTCGCTGTTGAGATAGAAGCGATCGAAATCTCGCTGGGCCATACCGTTGTATGGAACTCCAGCGATCGCGGGATGCGCCTCTAGTAATTCTTTTTCAGCCTTTGCTAATGTCTCAATTAGTGTGGAAACTGGAGCTTGCGGAGTCTTCTCATGAGAAGTTGCGGAAATCGGAGCGGTCGCCTCTGGGCTGAAGTCAGGCACATGCTCTTTAGCGCCAAAGAAACTAGCTTCGTAAGCGGTTTTCAGCGCCAACTCCACACCCGCCGGATCAACATCCGTGGTGGAGGTAATCCCAACGCGGTGTTCTTCGTTCCACACTCGCACCGTTACACTGGAGCGATTCGACGCCTTAACCTGCTTCGGTTCTCCCTGGTCTACCTGAGCACTGGTTTCATCCACCGAGGAACCGTAAATATCAAATTTTTGGATACCCAGTTTTGTGGCGCTTGCTTGGGCGTAAGTCGCTAGTTCTTGAATATTTGGCATATTGCAGTCTTACTGGCTAACGTATGTCTTTGCAAAAATCTTGAATTAAGCCCTCAAACCTCTCCCCAAACCCCTCTCCTGCGAGGCGAGGGGCTTTGAATCTAGCTTCCCTTAGTAGAGCAGAAGCTGGGTTAGGTAGGCTTTGAATCTAACTCCCCTTCCCTAGTAGGGAAGGGGCTGGGGGTTAGGTCTCCCAAACTTAACGACCACCCACAGTGATCGAATCGACCTTGATGTGAGGCTGACCCACAGTGACGTAAATGCTGCCGCTGACCGAGCCGCAGAAACCTGCTGCCAAACCTAAATCTTGAGAGCACATGGAGATCTTGTTCATGATTTCCTTGGCTTCTCCGATTAAGGTTGCGCCTTTGAGCGGTTTGGTGACTTTGCCATTCTCAATCAAGTAGGCTTCATCCACAGCAAAGTTAAACTGTCCGGTAGGGCCAACACTGCCGCCACCCATCTTCTTGCAGTAAATACCTTTGTCGATCGAGGCAAATAGATCTTCAACGGAGTGTTCGCCGGGGGCAATGTAGGTATTTCGCATCCGGGATGCCGCCGCGTGAGTATAGCTTTGGCGACGACCACTGCCTGTGCGGGGATGTCCGGTGCGGATGGAACCCGTGCGATCGCTCAGAAAGTTCTTGAGGATGCCATTTTCAATCAACAGCGTCCGTTGAGCGGGCATGCCTTCGTCGTCCATGTCGATGGTGCCGAACTCATCGGTGGACAGACCCTCATCCCAAGCGGTTAAGCTTTCGTGGGCAATCTTTTCGCCTTTTTTGTCGATAAAGGGAGTAGTCTTGCGCTCGATTTGAGTGGTTTCGAGCAAGTGACCGCAAGCTTCGTGGAAAATTACGCCACCGAACTTGTTCGCCATGATGATCGGGTAGGTGCCCGATTCCACATAGTCGGCATAGAGCATCTTGCCTGCGGATTCGGCCACATCTGCGGCGGTAGCGGCGTAGTCCCAACCCCGGAGGAAATCAGGATTGCTCGTATCTCCAACTCGCTGGCTGATAGAAGAACGGTTAGCTCCATCAGCGCAGAGCAGGCTATAACCAACAGATTGAGTCAGGCGAATATCTCTGGCAAAAGTGCCGTCACTGGCTGCAACTAACACTTCTTGCCAATCGCGAAAATAAGCAGCCCGACGAGATTGGACGTGGGTGGCTTTGGTTTGCAGTTGAGCGTTAGCAGCTAAGAGAATGTCGCCCATTTCTCGCATGGAGCTGCAACCACTGAGCCAAGCTTCCTTACCTTTCTTGGTGGCGTAGTCGCGTAGCAGTTCCAGGTTAATTTCAGGGACAAAGGCGCTAGGGGCAGGCAGGTGCAAACCCAGAATAGATAAGCCTTTTTCCAGAGCAGCTTTCAGGCCCGAAAAGCTCAGATCGTTGGTGCTGACGTAACAGTCGGACTTACCCCGAAACACGCGCACGCCTGCACCTGTCGATAAGCGAGGCGCAATGCTGCTAATGCCATCATCTTCTGCCAGACAGCTGATGTAGTTGGTGCGCTCCAAGAAAAATTCGATAAAGTCAGCACCCGCTGCTCGTCCTAGACCTAACAGTGTGGAGAGGGGAGCTTGCCAGGTTTCATCAAAGCGATCGCGGGTGGAGTTGTATTGGAGAGTTGGTAATTCTTTAGAGAGCAACAAAGTCCTTGGAGGCATCGATAACGTCATCTGCTGGCGTCCTTACAGAAAGTTGACTGACAAAGCCTAGTACGCTCAGTCTAACAAATCGCCAAAAAGCCGATGACTGCTACCGTTTATCCCTCTTCCGCATCCCCAAAGCGGATAATGTCGTCTTCTCCCAAATATTCGCCATTCTGCACTTCAATCATCACCAGTGGAATCACTCCCGGATTCTCAACCCGGTGCGGCATACACATAGGCACATAGGTAGATTGCTTTTCGATCAGGATTTTCTCTTGACCGTCGCAAATTACCTTGGCGGTTCCAGAGACGACAATCCAGTGCTCGCTGCGGTGGTAGTGCATTTGAGTGCTGATGTGATGCCCCGGTTGCAGTTCAATGCGATTGATCCGGTAGCACTTGCCTTCTTCCAAGGCAGTCACTGTGCCCCAGTTTCGCATTCGGGTGGTGGCTGTCGTCGCCAACTGGGCGTTGGTGGGAGTTTGCTCGTTATTTTGGTTACCAATCATCGGCTGCCCTCCCTAGGTGAATAGTTGATCCGAATGGATGCCGCTGCTATTCAAAATTTACCCTACACCCTGAGCCTGTCCAACAATCTGATGAAGTACTTTATCAAACGGCTGATTTGAGCGTCATCACATTTTTATTAGATATTTATCACAGCTCCGCACGATTACGGTCACATATTTATCGAGATGTCATCACCCAGTCGCACGAAAAAATAGTCCAAAGTGAGAAAACGGTAAAAACACTGAAACTGAACGTAACCATTAGGTAGATCGACCAAGCCACGAGCTAAGGTACTGGCTTTGGCCTTGATATTGCTTTGGCCTTGATATTGCTTTGGCCTTGATATTGATGGCCTTGGTTTCAGAATTTATTGCATTTCTTCCAGGTAGCAACCAGGGCCCAGCTACCACACTTAACCCTGGCTGCTCTCCCAAGTCTGTATTCTCAGGAGTTACTTTTTATCATGACAAATAAACGGCGGGAGTTTTCAAAGGATCAGCCTTTTGTAACTCACCCTTCAGCTCCCCTTGGCACGCCGCTGACTCAAATCGTGTTGCCATGTGGCGGTGTGGTTGGTGAACCGATCGCGCCTTCTGAGTTACCGACTGCTGACAGTCCCGAAGCGGAAGACCCATTAGCAGCAGCTCAATTTGCTGCGATCGCCCGCCCAACTCTTCCTGCTACCCCGTCAGGATCTGGCCCAACCCAAACCTGTGAGCAAGCTGTGGGCTTTTGCGAAGTGGCGATCGCTTTTCTGATTTTCGGGACGATTCTAGGCTGGTTAACCACTGTCCCCCTGTGGCTCCCGCAATTTGCTCCCAAGCCCTACTCCGTGACTCCCTGGTGCGTACATTTCTACTCCAATTCTCAGCCGTTCGACCTGATTTCCTCAGCCCTCTTCAGCCCTAAAAAATCCCCTAGAACCATAGAGACGGCCTAGGGAATGGGTAGGAATAATAGAGAGCAAGGAGTCGAGTCAAGCGAGTCGGATTAAGCAGGATTAGCTTGGAGATTGCCCTGAAGCAGGCGTAGAATCGCTGCTTTTTCCAACAGACCTACAAGAACACCATTAGGCCGAACCACTGGTAACGCTGACAGTTGTTGTTGCTCTAGTAGACTCACCACTTCAATCAGGGGTTGGTCTGCTTGAATCGTTGTGTCGGGATTAATGGGTTGCATCACATCCCAGACTTGCGTTGTAGCCCAGCGCTCTACGGGTAGTTGCTGTAGGTCAGCCACCGCGATCGCCCCCATCAACTGTCCTGTAGTATCTGTGACCAAAAAGCGTTGCCAAGACATCTGGTGGAATAGTGACCAGTCGGCAAATTCTCGCAGCGTCCAGTCAGCTTGTACGACTGGGCCATTCGGTGTAACAGCATCAGATGCCGTAAATCCAGACAGTTTGGATTGCACCGTGGCGTACTGAGCAGATTGACCTGCATTTTTCAGCAAGAACCAGCCAATTAGTAGGTTCCAAAGGTTTGCAGCGCTGCCGAATACTAACAGAGGAATGAGACCAGAGGCGATCGCCACCCAACCAATCACCTGCCCGACGCGGCTGGCAAAGGCAACCCCTTTATAGGGATTTCCGGTAATTTTCCAAACCAAGGCCTTAAGGACGTTGCCACCATCCAAGGGCAAGCCAGGAATTAAGTTGAATAGGGCTAAGGCTAAGTTAATAGAAGCCACCAGTCCTAAGACTGCGGATACTGGACCCGAAATAGGACTGACGATCTGAACTAGGCTTAGCAAACCAAAGATAGCGAGACTGACAGCGGGACCCGCGATCGCTACCCAAAAAGCCTCGGTGGGGGTCTCGGATTCTTTTTCTAATTGTGCGAGACCGCCAAACAAAAATAGGGAGATTGACTTCACCCCAATACCTTGGCGGAGAGCAACAAAGCTATGGCCTAGTTCGTGAGCCAAAACCGAGGCAAACAGCAACAGCGCTGCAAATAAACCCAACAGTAAAGGGAATAAACCAACCAAACCAGGAAACTGAGCGGCCAAGCCACTGCCATAGCTCCAAGTGACAAGTCCTAAGACCAGAAACCAAGATGGATGGAGATAAAACGGAATGCCAAACAGGTTACCAACACGCAAAGTGCCGTTCATACGGGGCACCTCTAAAAATTGTTTACTTTCACTGTAAATAAATGTAAACAATTCTCTCAGCTTTCACTAGGGCGGAAGCCGCACTTTAGCGTTCGGTTATGAGAACCTTTACCCCAACTCCCCACTACGCTTGTAACGAATTTTGAGGCCCAAAATGATTGAGGACAGAATTAGGGTCACCACATTGGCGCAAATGACTGGAATATCGTGGACATAACTGCCGTAAACCAGCCACAGTACAATCCCGACGCAAAGCGTGATCAGCATGCTCCAAGAAAGGTCATCGGCTGACTTAGATTTCCAAGTTTTGATTAGTTGGGGCAAGTAGGCGATCGTGGTTAAACTGCCTGCAATTAGTCCTAGTGTGGTGGTAAATTCCATGCAACTCTACTCCAGCGAATTGAATTTCAGCGTCAACGGATTGAGCCGCGATCGCGCTCTAGCTTCTTGGTTGTAACTGGGAATCTTCAGAGATGCGATCGCAGGTTCACCCAGACTGCTAGAAATACCTACTGGCCTCTGCGTGGAATTTCGGATTTAGATTATTGAGATTTCGCTAGAAAGAGCAAATCTGCTGTTCACTTTAGAAATAAGTCGCGAATTCCCGAACTACTAATTTCGATCGCCAGCGCCGCTAATAGGAACCCTAAAAGTTGCGTGATGATGATCGCGCCTTCTGCCCCTAACCAGTGATCAATCCGGGAAGACTGCCGCACAATAAACCAAGTAACGAACATCGCACCAACAATACCGAGCGCGACGCTGAGATGACCGATCGCAGTGTCTGAATTAGACATCAACAGCATCACACTGGTTAACGTGCCAGGGCCAGCTAACAGCGGAAACGCTAACGGAGTAATCGCCACATCTCGCCCTTGCTCCACCAGCGGTGCTTCTATATGTCCTTCCAGCATTTTTAAGGCGATCATCAGCAACAATAAGCCGCCTGCGATCTCTAAAGAACCCATGCTGATGTGCAAGTAATCTAGAACGGTTTGCCCACCAAAGGCAAAAGCCAGGATCACTGCTGTTCCAGTCAAGCTGGCGCGATCGACCACACTATTTTTTTGCTCTATCTCCATGCCCTTGGTCAACACCAGGAAAATTGGGGCATTCCCTAAAGCATCAGCCAAGACAAAGACCGCCACAAACGTTTTGACGAGAACCGGAACATCGATAAATGTTTTGACCAGGCTGAGAATTTCCATGCCAGAAGGTAAAAGAATTTTTTCTCAACAGTAGCGCGATCGCCTGTAGCCTTACATTCTCTCCTTGATGGATTTATCGGTTCATTAGGGATATATAAATGCCCAATGACCTGATGAGCCTAACGAGTAGAACTCGCGGCTACAAGAGCGAAGCCTGCCTACGCAGGCTAAAATCTCTTCTTTCAGGCTGCGTAGGTAGCCTTTGTATCGATAGCCGCACCCTTTAGGGTGGCGGGCCATCACTGGAGGGGCCTTGAAATCAATCCTAATTTGCGCCGATTCAGTTAACCTCCCAGTTTGCGATAGTTGATTTCTGCTGGTGGTGGATAGCTTGATTCTTAATATAATTAGCGACTTGAGGCAGATCCTGGCGATTTACAGTAAACGCTCCATAGCCACCTTGCCATTTGAAAAAGCGATCGCAGGCAATCTCATGAGTGACAAGGTGAGAAGAGCTACCTTTTGCCTGACCGATCAGTGTTGCCACACTCAAAGTCGGAGGAAACACAGTCAGCAAATGGATATGATCTGCAATACCGCCTACTGCTAAAACTTTGCAGTTTAATTGCTGGCATTGCCTAGCGATCGCAGCCCACACAGCAGATTCAATATCAGGTGTTACCAAAGGCAACCGATCCCAAGTTCCCCAGACACAATGTAAATATAACTGCGTAAAATTCTGATGCATTTTTTTAGCCTACCTACGCAGGCTTTGTTCTTGTAGTCACAAGTTCACTCGTTCTCTTCAGTTAAAATGCCCAACGTTCATCGTCCGATTTATCTGGATTGTCAGGCCACTACTCCGGTAGACCCAAGGGTACTGGAGGCAATGCTGCCGTACTTTACAGAGTATTTTGGTAATCCAGCGAGTGTGTCTCATGTGTATGGTTGGGAGGCAGAAGCGGCTGTGAAGAAAGCGCGGGAGATTTTAGCCGCTGCGATCAACTGTGGCCCAGAGGAGATCGTCTTTACCAGTGGCGCTACAGAAGCGAATAATTTGGCGATCAAAGGAGTGGCGGAAGCCTATATCAGCAGGGGACGACACATTATCACGGTCAGTACCGAGCATAATGCTGTGCTTGATCCCTGCCGCTATTTAGAATCATTGGGCTTTGAAGTCACTTACTTATCGGTTCAATCGGATGGCTTGATCGACCTCAAAGAACTAGAGCAAGCATTTCGACCGGATACAGTTTTGGTTTCGGTGATGGCTGCGAATAATGAAATTGGAGTGTTGCAGCCAGTGGCTGCAATTGGAGCACTTTGTCACCAGCATCAAGTTCTCTTTCACACGGATGCGGCTCAAGCGATCGCCAAGATTCCTTTAGATGTGACAGCGATGCAGATTGATCTGATGTCGCTCACGGCTCACAAGGTATATGGGCCGAAGGGGATTGGCGCTTTGTATGTGCGGCGACGAAATCCTAGGGTACAGGTGGCACCTCAATCGCATGGCGGGGGGCATGAGCGAGGCATGCGATCGGGCACGCTTTACACACCGCAGATCGTCGGCTTTGCTCAAGCGGTAGAGTTGGCATTGGCAGAACAAGCAGCAGAAACTCAACGGCTCATGCAACTGCGCGATCGCCTATGGCAGCAACTCAGCACAGTCGGCAATATCTACCTGAATGGTCATCCCACGCAACGGCTTCCTGGCAATCTCAATGTCAGCGTGGCAGGGGTAGATGGACAAGCGTTGCTGTTGGGGCTGCAACCTGTGGTGGCGGTTTCTTCGGGTTCCGCTTGCACTTCAGCAGAAATCAAACCCTCTCATGTGCTAACTGCTTTAGGGCGATCGCCAGAATTGGCTTATGCTTCGCTGCGATTTGGCATTGGGCGTTTTAATACAGAAGCTGAGATCGATCGAGTGGTTCAACAGGCGATCGCGACGATTCAATCTTTGCGGGGTGCGACAGTTTCTAGTCACGCCTAGCGAGTGAAATCATTTTCTAGAGCAGTCCTAACGTTTCTAGGGCTTGTTTGGCGGCATTCTTTTCGGCATCTTGCTTTCTGCCCCCCTTGCCTTCTCCGTACTTGTGATCGGCAACTCGTACTTCAGCCGTAAACTCTCGCGCATGATCTGGGCCAGATTGAGCAATGATGGCGTACTTGGGGTTCTGACCTACTTCGGCTAAGGCCCAAGCTTGAAACCGACTTTTAAAGTTAATTTGGGTTGCGGTATCAACCAAAGTATCCGCGATCGCTTGAAACAGCGGTTTTACATAGTTTCGGACTGTCTCAATATTGGAATCTGTATCTAGGAAATAAGCCCCAATTACCGCCTCAAAGGTGCTGCTGAGTAAGTTGGGATTTTCTCGCCCACCATTAATTTCCGCCCCTCGACCCAAATGCATGAGGGAACCGAGGTTGAGGGCGATCGCAAATTTGGCGAGCTGTGACTCATCGACTAAGGCAGAGCGTAGCGGCGTTAATTCTCCTTCTGGTTTTTCAGGGTAGTGCTTGTAAAGAAATTCGCCACTGAGAAAGTTCAATATGGCATCGCCTAAAAACTCTAAGCGTTCGTTATCTTCCCCAAACGCCGGATGCTCGTTGGTGTAAGAACTGTGGGTCAGCGCTCGTTGTAACAAAGCGTTGTTTTGGAAGATGGGCAGTTTTTGCATCTCTACGTTGGTATGGCTCAAGCTCACCCACCTAGGTAAGCCAACTGGAGGGAGCAAAGAGGTCAATGATTCAGGGAATATACATATCAATAGAGCTTCTTCATGTGTTCCTTAAAGAATCGTCCTCATGAATACTGACAATAGCAGTCCTGGTTCTACGATTGGGCCAATTATTCGGCGCATTTTTACTTCTGGAAAAATTACCCAAGCGGATGAATGCGGATTTTTTATGGCGATCGCTTCAGACGCAGTGTTGAGTGCTGAGGAGTTGAGTCAAATTCGGCGGATTTCTGACCACTTGGATATGGGACTCCTGAAAGTAGTGGATTGAGTTCTAATTGCTAGAGCAGATAACCTGATCAACTGACGATCAACTTCCACAACAGCGAGCCAATGGCGAGCGTGGCTAGGTGTTGAGGGAGCAAACTGAGTAGGGGTTGGCGGGCAATTTTTTGGGTCAAAATCACACTTAACCAGACTGAAGCAATTAGCGTCACCGCTTGCAGGAATGCGATCACTGCGGGTTCAGCCACGGCGATCGGCACATTGACGCTGCTATAGCCAAAGGTTGCTAGTGTAATTGGCAGAACTCGACCTGCTTCGGTTAAGCCTAAGCGCAAGTAGTGGGCTAAGCTGCCACCCAGCACTAAAGGCAAATAGCCGTAAGCTAGTTCTAGGAAGGGGCGGGGCTTGAGGGTACGATTGATTGCCTGAATCAAGAACTGGGCCAAGAGAGCGATCGCGACGGGCAGCAATAGTGCCACCGCAGAAACGCCCGCATGCCAGCCAAAATTCTCTAGATGGAAATTCCAGCCCAACTGATTTTCAATTTCGGGAAGGCGATGCAGAAAAATGGCTCCGAACAAGAGAAACAGCAACGCAACTTCCGCGTAGGTGGGCTGATGCGTCGTCCAAAGCTCAATGCCGGGAGGTCGCAGATTCACCTCAACGGAGCGGTGGGGGCAAGCTTTGAGACAGGTCATACACAGCACGCAATCCCGATTGTCTTCCAGTTGGGCGGGGTGCGAATAGAGCGGGCAACCGAGGCTTTCTTGGCCTTCGCCTTTTTCAGGGCCGCCTTTGTAGCATTGGTAAGTGGTGCAAGTGGCAGAACAAATGCCTTGCTGCGCCCGCAATTCTGTCATAGAGAGCTTGGCAAATAAGCCATTCATCCCCCCAATCGGGCAGAGATAGCGACACCAGAAGCGACGCTCAAACAACAGCGAGAAAATGACTGCACCCGCCGTAATCAGGAGTAACAAGCAACCGGAAAGATAAGCCGTGTTTTCCAGATGCCAGAGTTCTTCCCAGAGCAAAATCAGCGTGAATAAGCCAAAGAGAAACCAACCGCCCCATTTCTCTGCTTGCTGGCGCGGCCAAGGCAATAATTCGCGAGGAAACAGCCGCAAGGAAAGCTTCTGAGCTAGCTCACCATAGATCATGAAAGGACAAACCGAGCACCACAACCGCCCGACAAACGGAAAGGCAACCAGCATCAACGGCCACCACCAAGCCCAAAATAGATTCAGGCCAATGTTGCTGTCGCGGGCTTGCGGTCCCAGCATCAGAATGCTGACGATGACGGCAAAAAAGCCCAAGGTGAAGCCAAAGTTGATGCGATCGGGCCACCAATCACTCCGCAGAAATTGTCGCAACTTGGGATAGGCATTCAGCAAGTTCACGCGGAAGCGTCTGGTTTTGTTGCTGACGGCCCAGAAGACTTCTTCGGTAAGTTCAGGTGCGCCATTTGACTGCGCGATCGCTCGTTCAATCAGTCCTTCTAGTTCAGCGAAGTTGCCCGGAAAGTCATAGCCCTGGAGACGGCGTAAAGCTTCTGGGGTGACGTGGGGGCGAGCGATATCTTTAGTTCGACAAGTCAAACTGATGTAGTACTCAGCTTGGGCAGCAATATCGGCCTTCCGCACACGCAATGGCGGCACCTTGATCACATGCTGGACGCAATGTTTTCGCTCTAGCTGCGGCAAACTTTTTTCCGACACCATCATGATCCGAGCGTGGCTTTGCTTGGGTTCTGGTGTGGGTTCCCCTTCGCGGCTAATTGGAGCATACGTTCCGGTTTCGAGTAAGAGCAGAATCTTTTCCAGCAGCGCAGGGAGCAATTCTTGAATATTGTTGAGGAGGAGCGTGCCCTGACCAATCCACTCTAGTAGCCCTGGCTTGCCTCCTACGCGACCAAACAATTCTGCACCACTGGCTTGCAGGGTATTGCAGTTGATTTTGATCATCGGTTGGTGGCGATCGCGAGAGCCAAAGTGAATCAGCGCTGCGGTATTGTCTTTGCCCAACCCTGGTTCACCGAATACCAATACCGATTTGCGATCGCTAGCCGCTTTTTTAATTTCCTGCCGTAACCGCACCGCATAGCGACTAGAGCCGACAATGCCTCGCCGCACTTTAGGGACTAAATAAGGCCGTAATGCCGTTTGACGCTCTTGCTCAAAGGCAAGTTGGGATGCTACTTGATCCAGTTGAACCGCAAGCTGTTGAGCCGACCGAAATAGATCGGCAGTCAGTTCAGCCGCTCCATTCGATTGGCTAATCGCTTGCTCCAACAGACTCTCTAGCTCTGGTAAATTTCCAGGGAAGTCATAACTGGCTAAAACTTCAGCAGCTTCCGGTGTGAGTTTGGGTCTCGAAATTCCTTCGCCACGAGC
This sequence comes from Trichocoleus desertorum ATA4-8-CV12, assembly GCA_019358975.1. NCBI lineage: Bacteria > Bacillati > Cyanobacteriota > Cyanophyceae > Leptolyngbyales > Trichocoleusaceae > Trichocoleus > Trichocoleus desertorum. Next base: position 39,734 of record JAHHIL010000035.1, on the reverse strand, counting down.
AAAACAAGTGATGTGATATTCAGCTTTGGCTTTAATATCGGCTTTGCGATCGCGCAGGGGTGGCACTTCAATCGCATGTCCCCACAAAGCTTGTCCAGGCTCAAGGCTCAGTTGCGCGTGGACTTGATCCAGCGATCGCTCTGCGGTCACGATGATGCGCGCTTGACACTGCTGTAATTCACCTATCGGCTCACCCTCTCGACTGATGGAGCGATACTCCCCGGTTTGGAGGAGCTGAATCACCTTAGCTTGCAGCTCTGGAAGGAGATCTTGCAGGTGATCCAGCACTAAAGTTCCGCTGCCTAGATAGGCCAGTAGACCCTGTTTGCCACTTGCACTTTGAGCCACCCGCCCAAACAGTTCTGCACCACTGCTAGAAAGAGTGCCACAGTTGAAACGAATTAGGGGTTCCCGTCGCGCCGCTGAGTTGAAGTGAATCAACGCCGCTAAGTTGACTTTACCAACTCCCGCTTCACCCGTCAGTAAAACGGGAGTGCGATCGCGGGCAGCATCTCGGACTTGTTTACGAAGTCTGACAGCCACTTCACTACTACCAATCACGCCTCGCCTGACTCTAGGAATCGCATAAGGCCGTAATGCTGTCTGTCGCTCTTGTTCGTAGGCGAGTTGAGAGGTTAACTGGTTTAGCTCCGCCGCAAGTTGGCGCGAGAAGGTACGGCTAATTTCTGGGTATTGCTGAGCCAAGGCCAGAAATGGCTCTTTGGCAATCTGCCATAACAAACCATCTCCCAGAGTGATCACAGTTTGCTCAGCCGCTTGGTCTAACAACAGTTCCTTGAGGTGGATGATGCTTCCTGGCAGTAGACCCACTGCTTTAGCAGGGCCATTGAGGCTGGTGTGATAACTCTCCAAGTGCCCAGCCTTGAGGATATACAGAGCTTCTGGAGGCGTTTCTTCCAAAACCAAACGGCGATTTTCTTGGAACGGCTCCTCAACAATAGCAGCGGCGATCGCCTCTAGGGTTTCATCCGAGAGCGATGCCAACTGAGTATGCTCTTTTAACCATTGAATCCGCTCAGCCCTATCCATGTGCTCGCCCCCTGAGTTTTTGGTTTGAACGCGATCTGCCTAACTTACTGTCTTAACCATCAACCTTACCAATCAACTTGCGATCGCTCTTGCACTACCCGTTTGTAAACCACTTCTGTTTGTTGGGCAATTTTGGCCCAACTGAAGCGCCGCTCTAGGTCTTCATAAGCATTGTCTGTGAGCCATTGAGCATAACCAGGGTTTTTGAGAACTTCTAAAATGCCCCAAGCTAAGGACTCGGAATTATTGGCCCAAGTCACAATGCCTGTTTTGGTATGATGTACTACTTCTGGAAAGCCACCCGTATCCGAAACCACCACGGGCACCCGCGCCGCAAAACTTTCTAAAGCCACGATACCAAAGGGTTCATAGAGGCTAGGGAAAACGGCGCAATTAGCAATCGTTTGAAACTTGTTCAAGTCTTCCTCAGACATAAACCCAGTGAAGTAGGTTTTGTGAGCGATACCGAGGTTCCAAGCCTGCTGCTTCAAGTGGTCGGTATTGCCGCCGCCGATGATCACCAGCTTGGCATAGCCACCCATCTCCCAAAGCACCTTGGGCATGGCATTGAGCAAAACCGCCACGCCTTTTTCGTGAGTCATGCGGCCCACGTAATAAACAATCTTTTCGCTATCCTCGGCAAACTGGCGGCGGAAACTGGCAAAGTCAAAATCTGGGTGCCGTTGTTTCTTTTCGGGGCGGATGCCGTTGTAGATGACATCCACTTTTGCTTCAGGACTACCCAATGCCCGCGCGGCTTCAGAACGCATGTAGTTGGTACAAACGATGACTCGCCAAGCATTGTAGGCTAAATGGGTTTCTTTGCTACTGATGTAGTGGTGGGTATCGGTATGAATGCCGTTATGGCGGCCATATTCAGTGGCGTGGATAGTCCCAATGAGCGGGGTTTTGAACGTGTGCTTGAGGGCGATCGCGGCATCTCCAACCAGCCAATCGTGGGCATGAATCAGGTCGAAGGGGCCATCCTCTAGAATCAACTTGCCACCATGACGGCCCATGCTCTCGTTCATATTCACAACCCAATGGAAAAAGTCGTGGCTATAGCCCACAGGCACCCGATGCACTTTGACCCCATCGACCACTTCATAACTTGGGGCTTGCCCAAACTCGACGGTAATTAGATGCACTTCATGGCCCAGCTTGACGAGTTCTGGGTATAGCTCGGCCACATGTCGGGCAATGCCGCCCACAATGCGAGGAGGAAATTCCCAAGCCAATACCAGAATTTTCATCAAACGCTACTCCCACACCTTCACATAAGTCCTAAGAACTTCACATATCAGTGTAGCGGCCACTGTAATTGCCGCGAAGGAATGCAGGCATGATTCCTAAATCTTCACAAAGCTTTGCTTGGCTACTCAGGCTGTCGCAGAATCGGTTCCAGCTCTTGCCGAAAGGTAGACCAAGCCGTTGCCGCAGTCGAGTCAGAGTTAGCACTACGCTGCATCAACAACACGCCATCCTGGACGCCAACTAAGCCGTAGGAGCGATCGCCCAAAAGCCGATCAACTACAGGCACCATTGTCTTCAAAAGTCTCCGGTCATCATCGAACACCACTTGGTACTGCCGTAATTGTTGGAAATCGAGAATGATATAGTCTACCGAAATCACGGCCCTGGCATCATTCCTTACCTGGAGGGCTGGAAAGCGGACAATTTCCCGCCGATTCGAGAGATGCGGCACGATATGAGTGGTCGCTGAAACGCTAGCATCCGGTGGAATTTGGCCCATCAAGCTACGAATTGCTGCCGCATGTTGCCATTGAGTTTGAGGAGCCGAGTAAACCCAAGGTTGGAAAGAATCGGGGATTAAAAAAGACAAAGCTCGATTGGGATTCGAGACAATCGTTAAAATCAGCGACACACTGAGGCAAAAAATCCAAAAGCGCCGAAACCGCCGAGTAAACGCCCCTGGATGCTTGGCCCACCAAATCACTGCCCCATAAAAGAACCCCGGAATCACTGTGAGGGCATAGCGCAGGTCAATCGAGAGCGCGGTCGGGTCTTGCCGCATAAAGTTTTGCAATAACGGAAAGCTAGCCACTAGCCAAGCCGTCGGAGCCACCGCAGGCACAAACGCCAAGGGTAGCCAATGGGCCAGTAAATAGCTGATCGTGCGATCGGCAGGTGTAACGATTTCCTGAATTAACCGCAGCGGCTGAGTGGCGATCGCCCCAATCACCTGTAATGAAGACGCTTCCCGGTTGCCCACAAAGTGCCCAAACTGCTCCACCATAAACCGCCGAGAAATATCAGGCGAGAACAGCGGCATAGCCCAGTTTGTCACCAGCAGTATGTAAACCACACTCAGCGCACACACTCCCAACCCAGCCCGGAGATGCCGCCGACTCACAGCGAGATAAAACCCCACACTAAATAAGACGACTCCCGCATCTTCTCGTACCAGCAGCGTCAGCCCTGCCAGCACCCAGAACAGCCACCACCAGCGTTTTTCCATTGCTAGCAGCAGCCCCAAGATAAACAGGGGAATCTGGCACAAATCATGGAAATTAGCTACGGTTGGCCCAATCACCGCTGCTGCCCCATAGAAACTGGCCGCAATCATCACGGCTAGCGGTGGGTTGTGATAGTGTCGCGCCAAGGCATACAGCACCAAACCAGCCGCCGTCATCAACGCCACTTGCAGTATTGACAGTAGTGCAGGCGAGGGAAACAGGGCATAGATTGGCAACCAGAGCAGCAAAGCAGGCGTGAAGTGCTGGCCCAAGCGGTGGTAAAACACTTCCGGCACTTGGCCGTCTTGAGTCACTGCTGCCGAGAGCGTGGAAGAGAGTGAGCTTTGGAAGAAACGACCGTGCAAGCCATTCCAAAACACTTGATTAAAAATGCCTTGGTCGAAGGCGACATAGGTCGGATAGAAGTTGTAATACCGATGCAGCGCGATCGCGGACAGCACGACAAAAAAAGCGATCGCCATGCCCAGCACCCACCGCAACTCCGGCTGTTTCTGCCACTGCTGCAACATTATTAGATGACTCTCTTCGCTACAGTCTTAACGTCTCATGTTGTCGGCGCTGGCTCAACCCATTCCAGCAAATTTCCGCGATCGCCTAGAGTTTCATGAATATTTCCCGCCAAGAACCCAATTTTTGTCCGTGTTTTGCCTATGTTAGGGTAAGCAATGCCCTAGAGCCAATTGCTGAGCAGGCTTCAGAGATTGAACGCATTTTAGATGTGTGTTGCAATGTAGCGTGAGGGTGCATCAATGTTCCGAATGCGGATCGGTTAAACCGAGGGATATTGCCACAGCTCAAGTCATATCTGCCCGTGGGCAACGGGTAGTTGAAACTGCCTGTGGAGCCGATGCAGCGGGGACTGGGGTCACTCAGTCTAGCTGGCTGGCTGTGAAGCAGGAAATCTGGGGCAACTCAAGGAATCTTTTTGCATACCCGTTAGGGTTGCTGGGAGAGGATGTCAAAATGTCAGTACGAAGAGGCGACCTTTATCATTGATAAGCTGTGAAGAAACGGGTAACCCTGACTTTCCCTAAACGTTCTATCCAAATGCCAGTGACGTATCGACTGGCCAAAGACTTTAATGTTGCTGCTAACATTATTCGTGCCCAAGTTGCCCCGAATCAGATTGGTACGTTGGTTGTGGAGCTTTCTGGCGATATCGATCAGCTAGACGCAGCTGTGGACTGGATGCGATCGCAAGACATCGGTGTCTCCTTGGCGAGCCGAGAACTTCTAATTGACGAAGAGGTCTGTGTCCATTGTGGCCTCTGTACTGGAGTCTGCCCGACGGAAGCCCTGACCCTAGACCCACAATCTTTTCGGCTCACCTTCACGCGATCGCGCTGTATTGTCTGCGAACAGTGCATTCCCACTTGCCCAGTTCAAGCCATCTCAACAAATCTGTAGACTGAATAAACGGCAAGTCAATTACAGGAATGTCATTTCTTAAAAAACTTCCTTGGCTATCTCTGGCCTTTCTGGTAGCTGCCTATTGTACCTTCGGCTGGTTTCTCTACGCCCCTGAGGACTCTGGGTTGAGCTTGCTATTTGCCGCCGTCTTTGCGTTGACTGTAGCAGGACTTCTTACAGCACCCGAACGCAGTTTGAGAGTGCGATTTTTCACTTGGTCTGTCTCCAGTGTGGGCAGATTTGTTTTAGTACTTTGCAGCGCTTCTCTAACCGCTATAGTTCTCTACATGGCTCATGTTTTTATTCACATTCTGGTCACAATCTCCGCATGCATGTTGGTCAGACTAGACATGCAGACAGCTGGACTGCAACAATGGCAAGCTTTTTGGGTCTTGTCAACGGTTTCGCTAATTGGTTTGGAATTAGGCTGGATTCTCAACCATTACATCTAGGGGCATCATACCTAGGAGCTTGTAAATGATAGAACCCATTGCACACGTAAGCTACAGTCTAATTTCAGTGAAGCCAGGTGAGCGCAGCAGCTCTGCCCCCACGCTCTCGGAGCCTATCCACCTAAAAAACTGCAAGAAAAAAGCAGCCTGAGAGGGCTGCTAGTGTGGTGCGTGAGGATTTGTTATCTCTAGACTAAAGCAGTTTTATAGCCATTACGATTCAGTTACAGTTTTTGATACGATCGCTCCAAGGGCACGCTGGGCAAGGTTTCTATGCTTCCTATTCTCAAAACCATCTAAAGCCACCGGATGGACACTGCAAAAAGCGTCACACGGTTGCATAAGATTGTGAGGGAATTTAAGGACACTATGAAAAGCGCTTAACTGTCCTCTTGCCCTACAGCACTACAATGCAGTGGGGCAATTTTGTTTTTTATCTTCCTCTCAGGCGATCTTTAGCCTCAGGCGATCTTCAGCGCTACAGCTAAATCAGATTGGACATGAGATAAACTCAGGGGAGTTTGGCCTGCGATCGCAGGTGACTGAGTTGACAGAGGATTGAGGTCTATGCAAAGTAGCCCAGATCAAGGTTTAGCCGCTCCCCACATCATGCGCAGCCAGATTATTCGCTGGAATACCATCAGCTTGTTAACGGCTAGTTTACTCAGCCTCCTTATTTCAGCTAGCGAAGCAGAAAAAACCTTTGCCCAAGGGCTAAGCTCAAGCTCCTCAGAAAGTACATTAATTAAAACGCCAGGTAGCCTGCTCAACCGAGCAAATTTGCGGCTGGGTAGTCGAGGCCGAGATGTTTCAGAATTGCAAGCCACTTTGAAGCTATTAGGCTTTTATGCTGGAGTGGTAGATGGCTTTTATGGCGAAAGTACTGCGATCGCCGTCTCTCAGTTTCAAACGGCGGCGGGGCTATCGGTGGATGGCATTGTAGGAACTGCTACCTGGAACCAACTTTTTCCACCCCCTGCCTCCAACGTTATTTCATCTACCACCAGACCTACAGCCCGATCCGTCGATACTGCTGCTACCACCAATAGCCCAGCTCCTGCCACTGCTCTATCCACTGCGGATACTTCTGCCGCTGCCTTCCCAGTTCCCCAAATTGCTGCAAGCAACACGAACTCTAGCCGCCCAACCGCTCTCACTGCGACTAGTGCTAGTTCAGGTTCCAATAACAACTCTGTGAAGCCCAGTGATTCTTTGAGCTCTACTGATATTGCTGCCTCTAGCGTAGAGCTACCAGTGCTGAGATTGGGCATGCAGGGTTCTGCCGTTTCCAGATTACAAGAGCGCTTGCAAGCAGCAGGATTTTTCCAAGGTGTGGTAGACGGTGCTTTTGGATCTGAAACTCAAACAGCCGTGAAAGCTGCTCAGCGTCAGTATCAATTAGAAGCAGACGGTATTGTTGGGCCTGCTACGTGGAGCGCTTTGCTGCGTTAATTCGTACTTCCTCAGGGCAAAATTTAGGTTCAAATGACATGGAGGCAACGTTTGCCTTCACTTTTTTATGACCTCAAACTATAAACAAGCAGATGTAGAAGATTAAAATTTTTCTAAGAAATAAGATCTAAAAAATAGAGTGTCTAGATCTACCCAGAGGCAGAGTAAATAATCCACTCCTCAGGTAGAACTGTTTATCTCTTTCAACCAAGTATCTTTTGTATACAGAGTTCACGTAGAGCTGGTAAAAAATTAGACTCAAAACTTCAGAAGTCACTATTTGAATCTACTGATTTTAGAGTTCATCTGTTAGTTTCTAGCGATTCCAAAATCTCTTTTTTCTTTTTCTAAAATCCTTTTGTTTTGAAAGCGTTCTGGCAATAAAAATGTACAACCGAGACGACCGTGAAACCCGCAACTCAGAAGTGAATCAAGAGACGTATCAAGACGCTCAAGGAAACACTCATACTCGCGTGACTCGCACTGCCGATACCGTTCACACTCAGAGACCGACAGTAGATGACCCTACTGCTTATCGCGATGGTTATGTGAGTGGTCAAGTTACCGAACGAGAGCTTCGCGAAGAAAATCAGATTGTTCGTGACAATGATAATGCAGCTCGTGGACTGTTGATTGGGGTCATCGCGACCTCGGTATTGGGTTTAATTCTTGGCACCCTGTTTTTTCTAAACCAGCGAGAAGACCCCGCCCCTGTAGCACCTATTATTGTTCCCAACCGCTCAGTCGCTCCTGCTGCCTCACCCTCTCCTAGCCCAACTACGAGAACGGAGACTCAAATCATTGAGCGAGAGAGATTGGTGCCCGTTCCCCAAACTCAAGCTCCAGCGCCTCAGGCACCCGCTCCTGCACCTACGGTGAATGTAGCACCTGCACCCGCTCCTGATGTCAACGTTACAGTGCCCAGCAATCCTGCGCCTACGTCTACTCAGCCTCAAACGGGGAATGACGCAACTTCTACCCAAGACACTCCAAGTACTACCACTAATACTGCACCTGCAACCAGCAATTTCAACACGGGCAACCAGTCTGGTAATGCACCTGCTACAACGGGTACCGATACCACGGGTACAGGCACAACTGGAGCAGGCACAACGGGTACTGATACTACGGGCACAGGCACAACGGGTACTGATACCACGGGTACAGGCACAACTGGAGCAGGTACAAATAACCCTTAACTCCATCGAAGCTGACATGCAACTGTTGACTTAACCCAACGCCAACTCTGTAATGCAAAGCCCTTAAACACACTACAAGTGCAAAGCATTTAGGAGCATTACAAGTGCTTTAATTTCTCGTGGGTCTAGTAATTGCAACTAGACCCATTGATGCTTTAAAGGGTGGTTGTTCAGAAGGTCATTCGGAATGAGACACCACAGCTTCAGCTTGGTAACGGATGTTAGCTTGCTTCAATCGTTGTAAAGCTTCTCCAAGGCGATCGCAGTCGGCAATCAAGCTAATGCGAACGTAGCCTTCGCCTCCTGGTCCAAAAGCATTACCTGGAGTCACAACGACACCTGTTTGTTGCAGTACCGACAGAGCAAAGTCAGTCGAGTTTTGCCCCGGCGGGCAAGGCACCCAGAGATACATAGTGGCGCGGGTTTTAGGAATGCTCCAACCCAGCTCTTCTAATCCTTGAATCAGGAAATCTCGACGGGTGCGGTAGCGAGCTTGAACTTCATGCAAATAAACATCGGGCAGTTGCAAGGCAGTTTCAGCCGCAGATTGTAAGGCCGCAAAAATCCCATAGTCCAAGTTGGTTTTTAAGGTTCGCAATCCTTGAATAATGTGACGATTGCCAACGACGAAGCCCACACGCCAACCCGCCATGTTATAGGTTTTGGACATGGTGTGAAACTCTACTCCAATGTCCTTCGCGCCTGGGATTTCTAGCAAACTTGTGGGTTGGTAGCCATCAAAGGCGAGTTCCGCGTAGCAAAGATCGTGCACCAGCAAAATTTCATGCTTGCGGGCAAAAGCCACAATATCTTCAAAAAATTCGCGTGGAGCTGTAGCTGCCGTTGGATTGCTGGGGTAGTTGAAATAGAGTATCTTGGCTTGCTTAGCCACATCATCTGGAATGGCTGCCAAGTCAATTAGCCAATCATTTTCTGGCTTCAGGATCAGGTTGTGAATTTTGCCACCTGCAATGAGTGGCCCCCGGAAATGAGCTGGGTAAGCGGGGCTGGGAACGAGAACCACATCACCGGGATTGACGTAGGCGATCGCTAAGTGAGCCAAGCCTTCTTTGGAACCCAGCAACGGCAAAGCTTCTCCGTCAGGATCAAGGCTGACCCCATAACGACGGTGATACCAACTGGTGATGGCGCGGCGGAAACTTGCAGTGCCTTCAAAAGGTGGATAACCATGATTGGCGGGGTTCTGCAAAGCCGCGATCGCTGCATCTACGACAGGCTGAGGTGTGGGGCCATCTGGGTTACCCATTCCTAGGTCAATCAAGTCTAGACCCTGGGCGCGAGCGTGAGCTTTTAACTCATCTAAGCGCGCGAATACATAGGGGGGGAGTGCCCGCAGGCGTTCGGCAGGGGTAATCCAATCCAGTTCCATTCCTTACACCTCGTTGCTGGTTGCCTGAGTCAGAGTGGTACGGCTGACTTCAACCGGAGCCGTGGTCGAAACCATAGCTGCCATGAGTTGTGAAGGCACAACTGGGAATGGCAAACGGTGAATATCGGAGCCTTTAGCGCAAGCCACTTCGCTAGCATGTTGTAAATCTGCCAGCGAAATCTGTCCTAAACCCAAATCCCCTAAGGTTTGGGGCAAGCCGATTTCCGCATAAAACCTTAGGAGCTGCTGTCGTGCTGTCGCTGCTAGTTGATTTCCTTGCAGCATTTCCTCTAGGCGCAGTTGCACCAAAATGCCATAAGCCACCTTCTCTCCGTGTAAGGCATCATGGCTCGCCAACAAGTGGGTAAGGCCATTGTGTACTGCATGGGCAGCTACAGTACGGCATTGGGCCCCGCCCAGACCACCAATCACCCCCGCCAATAACACAGCAGCATCTACCACCTCTCGCCAAGCAGCGCCTCCTGGCTCTTGCAAAGCAGCAACGGATTTTTGAAAGAGAATATCGCGCAAGACGCGGGCCTGCTGAACTGCGGCAATCAACAAAGTTTGGTCTGAGTGACCGCTGCTGACGGACGCTTCGTACCACTTGGCTAGAGCATCCCCAATCCCTGCCACCAAAGTCCGCTGCTCAGCCGTCTGAATCAGGCTGTAGTCAAGCACCAACAAATCGGGACAGCGGGGTAAACCTACGTCGTACAAAAAGGCACCTTGATCGGAATAGACGTTGGAGAGGGCAGTCCAAGCCGCACAGGTTGCCGCCGAAGTGGGCACAGTCACAATCGGTAATTGGCATTGATAGGCAATCAATTTAGCCGCATCTAGGGCTTTGCCGCCACCAACGCCAATAATGACGTCAGCTTGGTGAGTCGCGACTGCTTCTCGGAGCGCTGCCAGTCCTGACTCACTGCAATCTAAACCATAGGCAGCCTGAGCAAAGAGCAGTTTTTCTTGCTGCAAGACGGGTTGTAGCCAAGGTTGCACCGCTGCCAAGGTGCGATCGCCCCCTATAATTAAAGGCCGTTGTCCTAAGCGACCAATTGCCTCCCCCACTTGAGCCAACGCTTGCTCGCCTCGAATCACTTGAGCGGGCGCAACCATGAGCGAGAGCAGTACAGGAGCTGTTTTAGTTGGGGTTGACGATGAATCCGGTAAAGAGGAATGAGGCATAGGGCACGATCGCAGAGTCGTTGAGATTTACGTAGGGTAAGGACAACTTTACTACTATTTCTAGGTTAGTTTGCACTGAAAGCGAGGTGTAAAGATCACTCAGTTGGCAACTCACTACCTAGGTTTTACTGGGGGGTTAAGACGAGCTAGATGCTGTCTGTACCTGAGGCAAACGAGCAAAATTTTGGTCATAGATCGTCACCGCCAAATTGCTGTCGTCTCGCGATGCCAGCGATCGCTTGACCTCACCTAAATAGAGGGGTACCGATTGCCCTGGTTCTGGGTGAATAACGCTCCGAGCCCGAATCGTGAGTTTCTCGTCCGCGTCCCCTAAGCGACCAAAGGAGAACAAATCGGAAGCTGCTTGGCGCAGAGTGGCATCTAACTCAGATTGCTTGATCTTGGGTGAAACCGAAATAACAGCCTGACTGGCTCCAGAGTCATAGATGAGTGAGAAAGGAGCGGCACCCGGAATGATGGTATGGGTCAGAGGCACCAAACCAAGAGCAAAGAAGCCAACGGTTAGAACCCCCATAAAGCCTGTGACTCCTACAAATCGGAACCGCACGCCCCACTGGAGCACAAACATTAAAACTGTTAAAGCAGCACAAACTAAGGTCAGAATGCCCGACCACTTAGTAGCAATTAAAAAATCAGCAGTTGTAGGCATGACGGTGGCAAACTAAGACTAACGAGAGATCAATAAGGCTGAGGGAAAGGTGGGAATTTCCTCGGTTATTCGTTGCTCACAAAGCCCGCAGGCTGAGACGCTTCAGAGAGCTCTAAGGCTGCCTTTAAGGTATGCCAAGAAAGATTGGCACATTTAATTCGCACAGGAAACTGAGAAACCCCTTGCATTACGTTTAACTTCCGCAATTCTTGGGGGAACTCTGCGTCCCCTTTCATCATGGTTTGGAAGCGCTGCACCATTTCTAGGGCCTCGGCAACGGTGCGACCTCGTAAAGCCTCAGCCATTAGATCTGTAGAGGCGATCGCGATCGCGCAGCCTTCCCCTTCAAATTTGACATCCTCAATCCGATCGCTGCTCTCGTTGAGTTGCAAGGTCAGTTCGATCGTGTCCCCACAGGAGGGATTATGGCCTTTTTGATAGCGATGGACTGGAGAGGTTGTACCCTTGTTACGAGGTTTTTTATAACGCTCCAGAATCACTTGTTGATATAGATCACGTAAGTTGCCCAGAGTCATGATGGGTTAATGATGTGTGTCTCCGTCTATTCTCGATCCTATCAGGGTCTTCTGGCTTGATAGGATGCGATCGCATTATTACCTAGAGTTCCAGCATATCAACTGCTAGCTCGATCCGCGATCGGTTTGCCGTAGCGCTCAGACCAAAACTTCTGAATCAGTTTCCAGGTAAGACCTTGCCAGCTTTTGATGATTGGCGCTGATGCTGCGGCTGAGGACTGAGCTGGAGAGCGCGGCAATGATATTGCTGAGTTAGCAGGGTGGTGATGACAGCAGCGGACACAGGTTTAGAGAATAGGTAACCCTGCCCGTACTCACATCCCATCTGGTTTAGTTGAGTATGTTGAACTGCCGTTTCTACGCCCTCGGCAATGACTTGCATCCCCAAGTTGTGGGCTAGCGTGATGATCGTCTGGACAATTTCTGAATTCTTATTATTCGTGTCTATTGTGGTGATAAAAGAGCGATCGATTTTGAGGACATCAATCGGAAAGCGGTGCAAATAGCTCAAAGACGAATACCCAGTACCAAAATCATCCATGTATAGCTGAATGTTCATCGCTTTCAGGGCTAGTAGCATGGCGATCGCGAGTTCCGAATTTTCCATCAGCACAGTTTCAGTAATTTCCAGTTTCAGGCTCCCAGGCGCTAGCTGAGTGGTCTGCAAAATTTGACTGACTTGGGTCATCAAACTCGTCTGGGAGAACTGCCGCCCCGAAATATTGACACTGATCGTCAGGGGTTGGCAGAAAGGAAACCGTACTTGCCAGTTCGCTACCTGTTGGCAAGCTTCCTGCAACACCCAATGCCCCAGTGGCACAATCAAGCCTGTTTCTTCAGCAACGGCAATAAATTCCGTCGGAGCAACCAAGCCGCGCTGAGGATGGTGCCAACGCACTAAAGCTTCAAACCCCACAATTGCACCTGTGGCTAAGGCCACAATGGGTTGATAGCGAACCTGAAACTCTTGACGATCAATCGCTCGCCGCAGATCCGTCTCCAGTTGCAATCGCTCCACCGCATGAGCATGCATACTCAGGTTGAAGACTTCATAACGAGCTTTACCTAGGGCTTTGGCGCGATACAGGGCGATATCAGCATCTCGCAACAAATTCTCTGATTGAACGTAGCTGCGGGTATATAGCGCAATCCCAATGCTGGCAGTCGTAAAGACTTCGTAGCCGTTGAGGTTGAAGGGTAGGGTCAGAGCCTGCTTAATCCGCTCGGCAATTTGAGTGGCATAGCCTAAGTCTGGAATGTCTTCTAGTAAAACGGCAAACTCATCACCGCCTAGCCGTGCCCCTGTATCACCTAGTTGTAAGCAGGCTTCTAATCGGCGGGCGATCGCAACTAGCAGTTGATCTCCAACTAAATGCCCCAAACTGTCATTGATCAGTTTGAAGCGATCTAAATCTATGAATAAAACTGCAAATAAATGCCCTGTAGACCGCTTCGCTCGTTGCATGGCATGCTCTAAGCGGTCCATAAACAAAGCTCGATTGGGTAGATGCGTCAGCGCATCATGGAGCGCACTATGCAGCAACTGCTCTTCTGCCCACTTTCGCTCCGTTACATCCTGAGCCAACGAGGCAATACCAATCAGGTTCCCGTTTTGATCAACTAGAGGTGTGTTGTACCACTCACAGAAAATAGTTCTACCATCTTTCGTCCGGTTAGTATTGGTACTACGCGTGCCTCCCCTCTGAGCCAAGAGTTCCACCCAAACCTGCTTGACCTGATCTCTAGCAGCAACTGGCACAATCAAATCTAAAGCGTGACAGCCTAGCACCTCTTTTTGGGAATAACCAAAAATCTTTTCTGCGGCTGGGTTCCAGTCCACCACTTCAAAATCTAGGTTCCACTCAATTACGGCTAGGGGAGTTTGCTGCACATGGAGTGAGAGCTTTTGCTTGGATTGCTTCAGTTCTGCATCTAGGCGATCGCGCTCTGTTAGGTCTCGAATTGCTAAGACAGCACTGGTTCCCTGACCCTTAAATTGGATACAGGTGGCATAAATTTCTAGAACTTGCCTAGTTTCAGCCTGTTGAAATTCGTAAACGCCAGTCACATTCAGTCGTTCGTGTAACACTCGATTGACTGGGTGTTCCTCAGGCGTAAGTGGTTGATTCTGCTGCTCCAGACGCAACAAATCTAGAAGCGGCGTACCCAACACTTCAAAACGTTGCCGATTCACTAAACGGTCGAACGTAGTATTAGACCATTGAATTCTGCCATCCTCGTCCGTCCAAACAATGGAATCGACAATGGCCCCTAAAGCCACTTCCATCTTCCCTAATGTGGAGCGCAGTTGATTGAGCAGGATGGTGGGATCACCTAGCATTGGGGCTTTTGCTCCGTGAGGGGTAGTTAGGGCTCCAAAGGCCGTAAGACAGCACCAAACATCCATTGGCCAAGCTGCTGCTCTGCGGTAATAAAATGCTCGGATAGAATTTCTCTGCCATCCTGGGTGATTGCCATCAATCGCAGGGGATGGTTCATCACAGTAGGTTGCTCAGTCAGGGCAAAGCGAGCAAATCCGAGGTGATGGGCGTCATGGTAACTGGTCGGAATAACTACTGTGAGCGGTTGGCCCAGAATCTCCTCAGTCTGCCAGCCAAAAGTCGCTTGAAAAGCACTATTTACGAAGGTAATGAAGCCTTGATGATCCGTGATTAGCACAGGTACGTCAGTTTTGGACTTCAGCTCCTGGAGCGTCATCATATCGTTGGATTTCCTGTATGCGGATAGGCGATCGCAGCCATAACTAAAAGGTTGGCTTCTGCCTAGCAAAAACCAACTTTCAAAACTTCAGTAAGGTTTGAATAAGTCTAGTTTGACAGCAAAAAATGCTGCTGAAATCCGCCTGTTTAGCTAAAAAGATCCGCCACTTCGGATCAAACGGGCAAGTCAGCGCGGGGATGGAAACTTTCAATCTGACGCAGCTTTTCGTAGAGATCACGTTCTTCGGCAGTCAGGTCTCTCGGCACTGCAATCTGGATTTCCACAATCTGGTCTCCCCGCACCCCCTGATCATTGGGATACCCTTTACTTGCTAACCGGAGGCGCTGACCGGGACGCACTGCTGGGGGAATTCGCATTTTCACCAGTCCATCTAGAGTTGGCACCTCAATGTGCCCCCCTAAAACCGCCTCTACTGGGGTGATCGGGAGATGGCATAGAATATCAGTCCCTTCTAACTTGAAGTAAGGGTGAGAGGTGACTTCGATCTTCAGGTACAGGTCGCCCCCATTAACGCCTTGACCCTTGAGCCGAATTCGCTGCCCAGAAAACATCCCACCGGGCATGTTCACTTCTAGCGATCGCCCATCTTCGAGCCGCACTCGTTCGCGCCCACCTGTATAAGCTTTATCGAGCGGCACGCTTAGTTTGGCTTCGGCATCCCGGCGACCTGTCCGCACTGTATAAGTGGTCTTGGTGGTGCCTGGGCGGTAATATTCTTGGGTGGCAGTGGTAGTGCGGGAATTTGTGCCAGTGGTCGCCGTTTTAGCGGTGGTGCGCCGATTGAGCAACTGATCTACAAAGCTGTTGAAATCTGGAAAGGAGCCAAAATCTAGGTCATCGTTGGAGCGACCATTGTTGCGATCGCTCCATGCCGCTGTCCCCCGCGCCGCATTTCCCCCTTGAAAGCCTTTCTGCTTCCAAAAAAGACTGAACTGGTCGTACTGCGCTCTCTTGGTCGTGTCGGAAAGCACTTCATACGCTTCTCCGACATCTTTGAATTTTTCCTCAGCTTCTTTATTCCCCGGATTCAGATCGGGGTGATATTGCCTTGCTAGCCGCCGATAAACTTTTTTGATTTCTTCTATAGAAGCATCTCTGGAAACTCCCAGAATTTCGTAGTAGTTCCGAAAGTTTTGCATAAGGAAATTAACACTCAATGATTAATCGTCCGTTGTTGACTGTAAGGAGCTAGCAGTCGGCGTTCAAACCTAGCTCCCCACACCCAAAAACTGTTTAGAGCCAGTCATCGTCATCCTCGTCCCAATTGTCATTCTGGTAATTAGGCCCAGAACGGCCTGCACCCACACCATAACTAGAACTAGGTCTGCGATAGGGCGTATCAAAGCTATCATCGTAATCTCGGCGGGGTGAGTCACCCGTAATCGTCCGGCGAATCGACCCGAAGAAGTCGTCCTCTTCCTCCTCGGTCTGGGCGTATTGATACGCTTCTCGCTTGAGATTGTACAGCGCATCTTGCAGATTCGCCTGAGCTAGATCCACGCTGCGTTCGTCATTAGATTCCAGCGCTTCCCGTAGTTCTTGGATCAAGACTTCGATCCGGCGGCGCTTGTCGCTGGCAAAGTACATGCCATAGTCGAGTGCTACTTGTCGTAGTTCTCGCTCTGCTTCATAGGTCAGCGCTTCTGAGCGGGTGCGCTTCTCCACGCGATCGCGGCGTTGGCGATCGGCATCGGCAAATTGCTCCGCTTCTTGAATCATCTGCTGCACTTCTGCTTCGCTGAGATTCGAGGCTTCTTGGATCACGATGGTTTGCTCGCGGCCTGTGGTGCGATCGAGCGCGGTCACTTGCAAAATCCCGTTGGCATCAATATCAAAAGATACCTGCACTTGGGGCAGTCCTCTAGGAGCTGGGGGAATGCCATTCAGCTTGAACCGCCCTAGAGATTTGTTATCCGAGGCCATCTCGCGCTCACCTTGCAGCACATGGATTTCCACCACGGTTTGATTGTTCTCGGCAGTGGAGAAAATGTCAGACTTGCGGACGGGAATCGTGGTGTTACGCGGAATTAGCTTCTTCATCGCTCCAGAAATGGTTTCCAGACCGAGGGAGAGCGGGGTTACATCCAGTAGCAAAATATCTTTGACTTCCCCTGCCAAAATGCCTGCTTGAATCGCCGCTCCAACCGCCACGACTTCATCCGGGTTGACGTTCTGGTTTGGCTCGCGATCGATCAACCCACGCACCAGTTGTTGCACCATTGGGATGCGAGTGGAGCCACCCACTAAAATCACTTCATCAATCTCTGCCGGAGACATACTGGCATCGGAAAGCGCCCGCTTTACGGGAATCCGCAGACGACTGACCAAATCGCCACACAGTCCCTCAAACAGCGATCGCGTCAGTTTGGTTTCTAGGTGCTTCGGGCCATCAGCGGTAGCAGTGATGAAAGGTAGGTTGATTTCGGTGACGGTGACACCAGACAGCTCAATCTTGGCTTTCTCGGCTGCTTCAGTGAGACGTTGCAGGGCTTGGCGATCGCGACGTAAATCTACGCCTTCCTCTTCTAAAAACTGCTCGGCTAGCCAATCGACAATCTTTTTATCAAAGTCGTTACCGCCCAGTTGGGTATCACCACTAGTGGATTTGACTTCAAACACACCCTCCCCAACTTCCAAGATGGAGACATCAAACGTGCCGCCACCCAAGTCAAACACTAGTACCGTTTGGCTTTGTTGACGATCTAAACCGTAGGCGAGGGATGCCGCAGTGGGTTCGTTGAGAATCCGCAGCACTTCCAAACCCGCAATCCGTCCCGCATCACGAGTGGCTTGGCGTTGGGAGTCATTGAAGTAGGCAGGAACCGTAATCACCGCTCCTGTCACAGACTCACCCAAGTAGCGCCCCGCATCATCGGCTAATTTCCGCAGAACCTTCGCTGAAATTTCTTCAGCTGCAAAGTCTTTATCCAGCCGGGGACATTTAATTTTGACGTTGCCGCGATCGTCTTTGCGAATGGTGTAGGGAACTCGCTTCGACTCTGGGCTCAACTCAGCATATTGCCGTCCAATGAACCGCTTTGCTCCATAAAAGGTGTTTTGTGGGTTCAACACGGCTTGCCGCCGAGCCATTTGCCCGACCAGCAATTCGCCTTCTTTGCTAAAGCCAACCACTGAGGGGGTAGTCCGCATGCCTTCGGCATTGGCAATGACCACTGGCTTCCCGCCCTCCATGACGGCGACCACTGAGTTTGTCGTACCCAGGTCAATGCCGACTACTTTACCCATGCGTTGAAATTCTCCCCGCGTATCTTAACTATTGTTGAGATCATTTGCTGGATTCATTCTATCTTGCTAGCGAGGCTGCTCAGTGCTAGGGTACCCATCAATCCATCGATAGGCTAGGTTCGGGTTTCCGCCCTATTTCTCCCCCTTCAGGATCGGCCATTTGCGATCGCGCTAGCTGCCAATCTAAATACAACACGACAATCTGAAGTTTCAGGACACTATATAGCCGCTTCAGGTTGCAAGGTTGCCTAACCCCAAGCTGACACGTTAATTATTAACCTGTCTTGGATCATTGGGTGGTGGGTGGCGACCTATTTCTTGATCGGCTGCCCGAATATTAATAACGCGATCGCGGTTGAGATCTAACGCTGCCACAGTGGCTCGACCTGTGGGTGTGAGGCTAAGAATCAACAGGCCACTTGCAGACCAAATAAAGTGATGGCTCCAAACGTCTTGTCGAGGATTGAATAATAGGACTTCAAGATTAGAGTCAGGATCAATGGCAGTTGTTTTAGCAGCTTTGCGGCGATTGCAGTGGAAGCAGGCTAAAGCTAAGTTATCAAGGCTATCTGCTCCACTTTTGGCCAAAGGAATTACATGATCAACTGTAAAACGCACATACTGCCACTGCTCTGAGGCGTGGCAATACTCACATAAACCACTTGCTCGTTGACGTACCTGTTCCTGGACAGCCTCAGGTATTTTGTTGCGAGACACGCTTACAGACCTTACTGATTTTGAGTAAGGAAAAGATTGCGAACGGTGCGGTTCACCAAACTCAAATAGTCATCAATTTCCTCGTAGCAGTCTAGCTCCTGATCTTCTTCTTCACTGAGTGAAGATTGTTGCTGCTTCACCAACAATTCTTCAATCCGAGTTTGGACGGTGGCAGTCGCTCGAAAGATCGGAATCCCTTCTTCTAACTCAATCCGCACAGCTCCTTCTATCGGGAGGCTCGCAGGTAGGCGATCGAGTTTTGGCAATAAGGGTATAGTCACGGAACTAGACACGCGTGTTGTAGAACGATTATATCGTTAGCACTTTGTTGAGATAGACATCTGCCCTCCAACTCCAGTCAGCTAGAGGGCGATCGCCTGAATCGATTTATTCGTCGCCTTCTTCGGTTTGGAACAGATCGGTTGCCTTACTGCCCAGCAATCCGAAGATTGCCCCAATTCCCATACTCCAAGTAGTGTTACAGGTTTCAAATACACGAGCTTGTTGAGGTGATAGGTGTTCGTTAGCTGCTAACCAGAATGAAGCGCTACCGGACAGTAGGGTGAGAGAAACGACGGTGAAGAAAATTTGCTGGAAGGCAGGGGTGATTTTGAAGCTGTTCATGATTTTTTGCGGTGAACATTTACCCTTTCAGCATCTCCAAAGTGGCTTAGAGTATGGTCAGACCTGGTGTTCGGCTTGTTGTCAAAGTTGTCAGATTTGTCAGAATTGAGTGAACGATTTGGGTTTCGCAATGGGACGGCGATCGCTCCAAGCCTCTAAGCAAGGCATTCAAGCTATCAAAAAAGCACTGAAAGGCAAGAAATGGTCACAAACTTACCTTGCTGGGGCTGCTGGTTGCTCTCGCCAAACAATTTGGAGCTTGCTACAAGGCAATCCAACCGATTGCGATGTGTTTATGGAAGTCTGCAATCAGTTAGGGATGAAGCAGGAAGAAATTGCAGAACCAGAAATAACTGAGCCAGAACAAGATAACGGCGAACAAATCGACGCTCTCGTTCAAGCAATACGCGAAAGCATCAGACCGTACATCCAAGAGAGATGCGGCATGATGAGGGTGCTGGATATGGAGCAGCCGATCGGGTTGGGTGACATTTACACCAGCGTCAACATTCTGGAGAGAATTACCGGACGTAGAGGGCTAGATATATCTGAGCTAATGCAGAATGCCGACCCAGAACAGTTCGATCGCTTTTGTTTAGGAAAGGTGCGAGAAAAGCGGGTTCCAGGTTTAGAAGCGGTTGAGAAGTTTTCCAAGTTGATGATTTTGGGCAAACCTGGGGCGGGAAAAACTACCTTCCTCAAACATTTGGCGATGCAGTGCATTGGTGGCAAATTCCAGCGCGATCGCGTTCCAATTTTCATTACCCTGAAGGATTTTGCTGAAGCAGACGAAAAGCCTAATCTACTCACCTACATCGAGCGTTTACTTTTACCAGATTTAGGAGGCGATCGCCCAAATGCTGCGCCCCTACACAACATTCTGCGTGCAGGCAAGGCATTGATTTTATTAGATGGGCTGGATGAGGTTAGAGAAGCGGATAACAATCGAGTTTTACGACAGATTAGAGAATTTTCTGAACAATTTCCTCAAAATCAATTTGTCATTACCTGCCGTATCGCTGCACAAGAATACACTTTTGAACGGTTCACAGAAGTTGAAATTGCTGATTTTAATGACGAGCAAATTTATCATTTTGCAAGCAGATGGTTTTATAAGAAAAGCAATTCAATCAAAGTAAATCAATTTTTACAGAAACTGAGAAGGAATGCACCGATTCGAGAACTAGCGAATAGCCCATTACTATTGGCACTTTTATGTCTAGTTTTTGAAGACTCTAGCAGCTTTCCTGATAATCGCACAAGATTGTACGAACGGGGCATCGACAGGCTACTTAGAAAGTGGAATCTACAAGAACGAGAATATGATCCTATCTATAAAAAGCTTTCATCGGATTATCGCGAAGATCTACTCGGCTATATTGCATGGAGAACATTTGAGAATGGAACCTATTTTTTTAGACAAAGAGAAATAGGCAAACTAATTCGAGAATACTTTGAGAGTTTGTCAGGTATTCCCCCAGAGGATTTACTAAAATTGGACTCCAAGACTGTTTTGAGTTCTATTGAAGTGCAACATGGATTATTGATCGAAAGGGCACAAGGTATTTGGTCTTTTTCTCATCTCACTTTTCAAGAATATTTTGTTGCAAGGCAAATTCATGAGAGTGGGGATTGGAAAATTTTACTTAAGCAAATTAATGAAAAGTACTGGCGAGAGATATTTTTATTGGTAGCTGAAATGGTAGATGCGGACGAAGTGAGTAAATTCTTCAAGGCAATAAAGAGTGAAGTTGATAAAATCCTAGCTTTAGAAAGAAATCCGGAGATATACGAATTTATGACATGGGTGAAAGAAAAAGCAAGTCAGTTGTCAACTTCTTATAAATCTGCTGCCATCCGTGCTCTATATTTCGATTTCACTTTTCAAGATGATCACTTGGTTTCTGGAATTCCAAGAGATTTTGCTTTCAAGCTTGATCCAGCTCTCGCTTCTGATTGTGTTTCTTTTGAGGGTATGGGTCGCCATATAAATCTTGGAAATGCTCGCTCTCCCGAACTTGCAACCGATAATGCCCTCATATCAATTTTTGAGGATTTTGCGTATCCTATTCCTATGAGTTTTTCTAGAAGTTTTGTCTATAAAATTGACTTGTGTCCAATCCTTGATGATGCTATTAGCCAAACTAAAGTTTCTGTATTTCAGGAAGAACTAAAACAACTAAGAGAACAACTACCAAAATCAGACATTGTAGAAGATACGTTTGAACAATGGTGGTTTGGCAAGGGGCAGAGTTGGATAAATCAGTTCAGAAATATAATGATTAAATGCCGTAAAGTAGGATATACTTGGCGCTTTACAGGCGAACAAAAGAGATTGCTTGGAAACTACTACGATGCAAACAAATTGTTAATAGATTGTTTAGCAGTAAGTAACGCCAGCCAAGCAGTAAGACAAGAAATAGAAGGCACCCTGCTCCTACCGATCGCGGAAATTGAAAAGCGAAAGCAGCAACATAATCCTTAAGATTAAGCAGTGGAGGAATGACTCCCAATGGAAGAATTAGTAACTCTAAAAGAACTACTTTATCAAGGCAAAATTCCTGAAGCCTTGGAACTAGTTGAAGAACTAGAAGAAATGAGTAAATCGGATAAATTAAATAAAATTTTTAGTTATGGCATCATCTTGCTTTTACATTTAATTAAAAAGTCTGCTGATCAACACACCACTCGCTCTTGGGAAACCTCTATCTTCAACGCAGTCAAGCAAATCCAACGTGTAAACAAGCGCCATAAAACAAAAGGCACTTATTTAACAGAAGATGAACTGCTAGAAACTTTGCAAGATGCTTATGAATCTGCACTACGGCAGGCAGCGCTAGAAGCATTTGAAGGGCGTTACGAAACAGAAGAGATTGCTGCACTAGTGGATCAACAAGCGATCGTGGATGAAGCGATCGCCCTTATTCTAGACAAGCCCAAGAGCGAGAACCCTGAAGGCTCTGAGGCTGAATGAGATGGCGATCGCCCCTAATGCAAGCGATCCCCCCTACCGGGATAGTGATCAACGACCAGAGGATAGAAAACGGCGATTTGAGCGATTAACTTTACTAAGACTTCAATATGTAACGGTTTGCAACGTATAATGAGGAGCGGGAAACCGTTAAAAAATTCTGAAGAGCGGTAGGTTACATGCGAGTTGCGATCGCTGGAGCAGGCTTAGCAGGGCTTTCCTGCGCCAAATATTTAGTGGATGCGGGGCACACCCCCATCGTCTTGGAGAGCCGAGACGTATTGGGTGGCAAGGTAGCCGCGTGGAAAGACGAAGATGGCGACTGGTACGAAACAGGGTTGCACATCTTCTTTGGTGCCTACCCCAACATGCTGCAACTGTTCAAAGAATTGAACATTGAAGATCGGTTGCAGTGGAAAGAGCACACCATGATCTTCAACCAGCCCAGCGCTCCGGGCACCTACTCGCGGTTTGACTTTCCCGACATTCCCGCTCCCCTCAATGGTGTCACCGCCATTCTGAGTAACAACGACATGCTGACCTGGGGAGAAAAGATCCGCTTCGGCTTGGGTCTGATTCCCGCCATGATCAAGGGTCAGAATTATGTCGAAGAGATGGACAAATACTCTTTCTCCGAGTGGCTGAAGAAGCAAAACGTGCCCCTTCGCGTTGAGAAAGAAGTATTTATCGCGATGGCGAAAGCCTTGAACTTCATCGACCCCGACGAAATTTCCGCCACAGTCGTACTCACAGCCCTCAACCGCTTCTTGCAAGAACGTTACGGCTCCAAAATGGCCTTCTTGGATGGCGCACCCCCAGAACGGCTCTGTCAGCCAATGGTGGATCACGTCACTGAGCGCGGCGGTCAAGTACGGCTAAAAGCGCCACTGAAAGAAATTGTGCTGAATGAAGACAATACGGTAAAGCACTTTGTCATTCGTGGGCTGGATGGTGCTCCCGACGAAGTTTTGACCGCTGATCTGTATGTCTCCGCCATGCCTGTCGATCCGCTGAAGATCATGCTGCCTCAGCCTTGGCAGCAGATGGACTACTTCAAAAAGCTCGACGGCTTGGAAGGCGTACCTGTGATTAACCTACACATGTGGTTCGATCGCAAACTGACCGATGTCGATCATCTCCTGTTCTCGCGATCGCCCCTGCTCAGCGTCTATGCGGACATGAGCAACACCTGCCGCGAATACGAAAACCCCGATCGCTCCATGCTAGAGCTAGTTTTGGCTCCTGCTAAAGATTGGATTACCAAATCTGATGAAGAGATTATCGCCGCCACAATGGTGGAGCTAGAAAAACTCTTCCCTGATCACTTTGTTGGTGACAATCCAGCCAAGCTACTGAAATCCAAAGTCGTGAAGACTCCTCGATCCGTGTATAAAGCAGTACCAGGCTGTCAAGCTTGCCGTCCCACACAAACCACTCCCATTAGCAATTTCTATCTAACGGGAGACTATACAATGCAACGCTATCTAGCCAGTATGGAGGGGGCCGTACTTTCTGGTAAGCTGACAGCGCAGGCGATCGCCTCTGCTCATCCCAACTCAGCTACTCCAGCTCCAGGGCAGAAGTCCCTGCAAACCACTACTGCCTAGCCTGCGACGTTAGCGAAGCGCCCTGAAGGACATGCTGCAACTGCCTGATTCCCCTCGCGTGAGAACTCTGGCCTCTTTAGAGGAGTCCTACGAATTTTGCCGCCAAATTACGGCAAAGTATTCCAAAACCTTTTACCTCGGCACGCTCTTGATGCCAGAGGCAAAGCGTCGTGCAATCTGGGCAATTTATGTCTGGTGCCGTCGCACTGACGAGTTAGTCGATGGGCCACAGGCAGCACAGACGACGCCAGAAACGCTCGATCGCTGGGAGCAGCAACTAGAGTCGGTTTTCGCCGGACATCCACTGGAAGACCCAGATGTCGCCTTAGTGGATACTTTAGAGCGGTTTCCCCAGGATATTCAGCCGTTCCGCGACATGATTGCGGGGCAGCAGATGGATTTGTATCGCAGCCGCTATCAGACGTTTGAAGAGCTAAATCTCTATTGCTATCGAGTTGCAGGTACCGTGGGGCTGATGTCTACAGCGGTGATGGGCATAGATACCACCTATCGCACCGCCCCTTGGGACCGCAGCACGCCTCCAGGACCGATTGAAGAAGCGATCGCGCTGGGGGTGGCAAACCAGCTCACTAATATTTTGCGCGACGTGGGTGAAGATGCCCGTCGCGGCAGAATCTACTTGCCCCTAGAAGACTTAGCTTTATTCAACTACACCGAGCAAGATCTATTTAATGGGGTGGTAGACGAGCGCTGGCGAGAATTGATGCGCTTCCAAATTCAGCGGGCTCGCAAGTTTTATACCCAAGCCGAGCGCGGCATTAGTCGGCTCAGTCCTGATGCTCGTTGGCCTGTTTGGGCAGCAACCGGACTGTATAGCCAGATTCTTAACGCGATTGAGAGCAACCAGTACGACGTATTTCGACAGCGAGCCTATGTCAAAGGCCCTCGTAAACTAATGTGTCTACCCGTGGCTTGGCTGCGCTCTAAAGCACTCTAAATTATTCTTTTTGTGTGCTCTAGATCACAGCATAGTTGTGATCTAATTTCGACTTTACGGTTTACAGGCTCGTGATTCTGGGTATGATGAGGGTGCCTCTGCTGGAGGTAGAACTAGCAATGGCAGGCTAGAGCGTTCTGGAAGTAGGGTTATTGGTGATTTCTGCCATTTTCTTGAAAAATCACTTTTATTATTTGTTAATTGTGTTTTCTAACACTCTTCAGAAGCAATCGATTCGCTTACGTTAAAGGACGATTGTTGCCTCCTCCAAGGATAGTGCGTAAAGCAAGGGAAGATCTGAGTAGTGCGTGATACCAGCCTACTAACTGAAGTACTCCACCTGGTGGTTCAGCCCAGCGATATAGAAGCGCATGCTTTCTTCTGCAAGCTAGGGTTACACCCGATTCCTGATGTCCCAGAACTGCTCTGTTTGGTGCTCGATGAAAGCCATCTGCCAGAGGTGTTTTGCCAAATTAGTCAGCAACTCTCGGAAACGGGACAGATGGATTCGCGCTTTATCCTAACGCGATCGCCGCTCCACTCCAAAGCCTTGTTGATTGAGTTTCTAAACGCTCAACCCCTGAGCCAGGTTACAGTTCCCATTAAGCATCAGTGGTTTTTTCAGGCATTGGCCGATCGCGCTTTTGTCTTCAAGTATCAGCCTATATACAATCTGGCTTCCGGTGACGTGATGGGTTACGAGTGCTTGGCTCGGACGGCTCAGGGCCAAGACCAATACTTCAATGGCAAACAAATTTTAGATGCAGCGCTCTTAACTCATTGCACTCATGAATTTGATGAGCTAGCCCGTGAAACTTGCATCAATGCGATCGCCCAAGTGAGCAATGGCCAAACCTTCTTTATCAACGTTCTGCCGAATGCACTTCTGCAAGGGCCACAATCCTTAGAGCGCAACTTGGAGCAAGTACTCAATCTGGGTCTACAGCCACAGCAAATTGTTTTTGAGCTAACCGAAGTCGAAGCTCTGATGCAACATCCAGAACTTGTGCATTTAATCCAGCAAATACGGGAGTACGGATTTGGTGTGGCGATCGATGATTTGGGCGGTCAAGTGGCGATCGATCACTATTTCATGGCTCTGCGCCCCGATGTGATTAAGCTAGATCGACAACTGATCCAAGGTTGTAGCCGTCATCCTCTGCAACAAATTCTGCTCAAAAGCCTGCTTTATTCCGCTCACGAAATGGATGTTTTAGTGGTGGCAGAAGGCTTAGAAACTCTGGAGGACATTGCTTTCTGTCGAGACTTAGGGGTTGATTTAGGCCAAGGCTTTGGGCTAGCCAAACCAGAAGTAACGCTGCAACAGCACAGCTTAGATATTCTTAATTTCCGCTCCCCTCCGATCAATCGCCGACCTGCGATCGCGCCTTTGTTTCCTGCCAAGTCAGCCAGCTTTGACAGCCGCAAGCCTCGCCTGACCCATGCCATTAGCTAGCTTGTAGCTGACCTTTTTAGCTGGCGTTTTTGGCTTGCATTAAGACCCCTCAGCTTGCATAGTAGATGGAGTCCAAGCCCTGCGACGATCCATGCAACTCGAATTTGTGCCTGTTGAAGATTTCTATTTCGCTCTGACCTTAGCGGTTCGTACCCTCGAAGATATCCCCGATGCAGAGCTAATAGAGCAAATGCGATCGCGTCTCAAGGACAAGTTTGGTCAGCCTTCCACCGTGGCCGCAGCCAAGCAAAATACGTTTAACTACGTGTTTCGCGTGCATGACTATGACAACAGCCCCGCGAATCAGTTGGTTGTGTCAGTGGCAGATTGGCAAGACAAATTGCGCCTCAGTAGCGACTACGGTTGGATCTTAGATACCGAGCGCAAACCTGTCCGTACCGAACGCTTTGAGCGCCGTCCAGAATTTTGCCAAAAACTGCGATCGCACCTGCAAGAGTGGTTAGAGGTGCCCATCGGCTAGAAATCACTCGCCTCCTCAACCATAAAAAATGCCCCTCACCAGAGAGTAGAACTGGGAGGGGCATCTTGTTAAGCAGGGACAGAGAGGCTATCCCTAACTAGGACTCTTTAGCGGGCAGGAGGCTGACCAGGGGTGCGGCCACCTTCGTCATTACTGCCACCACGGGGGCTAGAGTTGCCTGGGTCGCAACCTTCAGCGCCGTTTCCGATGCCTTGGTTACAGTTCTGCTTGCCACTGTTCTCGTCGTCTTGTTCCTCAGTTTGAGTCTCTTGCTCAGTTTGAGTTTCTTGTTCAGTTTGCTGTTCAGTTTGCTGTTCAGTTTGGGTCGTGCCACCCTGCTGAATCACATAGGGAGACGAGAAGCTCTGCGCTCTACCTGTGCTCACCAAAGCTTGGTACAAGAAAGAACAGACTTCTGCACGGGTTGCAACGCGGTTGAGTTCCAAGCGATTGGTGTTGGGATAGTTCACCACGATTCCTCGTTGTGCCAAAGCTGCAATCAGCGTCCGGACATCAGCAGGAATTGTCGCCGCATCGCTATAGCCTTGCAGAATCGTATCAACTGAGGTGGTGCTGGTGACCGAGGTGTAGTTTAAGCCTCTGGCTAAGGCTACTAACACATCCAAACGAGTCAGGCGAGCCGTGGGGTTGAAGAGGCGATCGCTATCAGCGCCAAAGAAGCCCATTGTGTAAGCTTCGCGAATCGCGGTGTAAGCCCAGTAGCCACTGGAGACATCGCGGAAATCGAGCGCTTCTCGAACGGTTGTCTGGTTAAAGGCTTTGCGGAGCACTGCAGCAAATTGAGCCTTGGTTACTGCTTCGCTAGGACGGAATGTATTGTCGGGGAAGCCCTCAACAATATTTTGTTGCGCTAAGCGAGAGATGAATTCATACGCCCAGTAGCTACGGGAAACATCCGTAAAGCTAACCTGAGTGGTGCTGGTGGTGGTTTGCTGACCAGTGGTTTGCTGACCAGTGGTTTGCTGGCCACCGGAGGTAGTGCCTTGACTAGTGGTAGATTGGCTAGTTATACGAGCCATCAAGGTTTGGGTAGCAGTTTCATCAAACGCTACCACTGAGCCAGTCGCATTGGTGCGATAAACCCAAACTTCATCGGTGCTAGCAACAACCACTCGGAAACCTGGGACATCACCAGCGGTACAAGTGGATGCAGTACCAGGGACACCTAAGCAGCTATCAGACCAAGTTTCCTGCTGGACAGAAACTACCCGCAGTTGAGTAGCTTGGACTTGGCTGCGAGTGGTGATTGCTTGGTATACAGAAGTGGCGATCGCTTGAGTAAATCTAACTTGGCTACTGCTAGATTGACTGGTTGTGGTGGTCTGACTAGTTTGAGTTTGGGTGGTCTGACTGGAGCCACTGGTTTGAGTGGAGCCTGTAGTCTGGCTGACGATTTGCTGCGTCGCGGTCTCGTCGTACACGACTTGAGAGCCAGTCGCATTGGTACGGAACACCCAGGTTTTGTTATCACCTTCTACAAAAACTCGGTAACCTGGAACGATCGCCTGTGTGCAAGCCACACCAGGACCACCTAGACCCAAGCAACCATTGGACCACTCTACTCGTTCTGCTCTAGCGATTCGCAGGCTAGCAAGTGATAAATTCTGGCTGGTAGAGATTTGCTGGAGGATAGTTCTAGAAACGCCTGTAGATAGTTCAGCTTCCCCACCATCATCGTCCCCACCATCATCGTCCCTACCATCATCATCGTCGTCCCCACCATCATCGCCATCATCGTCGTCGCTGTCGTCATCTGACTGACTGATGATCAACTCGCCAGATTGCTCCCCAGATTGCTCTGTAGAAAGTTGCTGGCTAGAAACAGGTGAATTCGTTGCATCGGCTTCTGCATTGAGAGCATTGGCTGGAGCAAAGGCAGTCATCGACAAAATCGTGGCAGCTAGAAACAGCTTGCCCAACGAAGCCAAAACGCCTTGATTCATAGATCCTCACACTCACGTAAACGGTTAAAGTGACAGTTTTTAACTGGTATATGTTCCCTGATTGATGCCTTAGAGGTCTTTTCGCTGAGCGTAGGTCAAAAAATATATGATGAAAAAGACTATTTACAAATCTTAAGAAGATAGCGGGAATGACCCAGCAGTTAACAAAGACCAGCACTTTTGAGAAACTGACTTGGACTTGGCGCGGCTACCCTATTCAATACACCGTGATGGGCACTGGACAACCCCTAGTGCTCATCCACGGTTTTGGAGCTTCCATTGGCCACTGGCGCAACAATATTCCAGTTTTGGCAGCGGGTGGCTACCGAGTGTTTGCCTTGGATCTACTGGGGTTTGGTAGCTCAGCCAAGCCGGATATTGAGTACAACTTAGAACTTTGGCAAGCGCTGCTCAAAGACTTTTGGGAAGAGCAGATACAGCAGCCTGCCGTATTTGTCGGTAACTCCATTGGTGGTTTGCTGAGTTTGATGGTGCTAGCCAACCATCCAGAAATTGCCGCTGGAGGTGTGTTGCTCAACTGTGCGGGGGGACTCAACCATCGCCCAGATGAATTGGTGCTACCTCTACGACTCGTGATGGCCACTTTCACCAAACTCGTCAGTTCGCCACGGTTCGGCCCTTTAGTGTTTAATCGCATTCGCCAAAAGCATCGGATTCGGAATACGCTGCGCCAGGTTTATCGCAATGCTGAAGCTGTCACGGATGAACTCGTAGACTTGCTTTACACTCCCTCTTGCGATGAAGGAGCCCAGCGGGTATTTGCGTCTATTCTCACGGCTCCTCCTGGTCCCACTCCAGCGGAATTGTTGCCTCAAGTCCAGTGTCCTTTGCTGGTGCTCTGGGGAGAGCGTGACCCTTGGACTCCGATCAGAGGAGCCGAGGTTTACCGGAAGCTGAGCGATCGCGAACCGGGAGAAGATGTGCCTCCGGTGCGTTTTGTCGCCATTCCTGACACGGGTCACTGTCCTCACGATGAGCGGCCTGAGGTGGTGAATGCTCTGATGCTAGACTGGCTCGCTCAGATGTCCCTCTAGGCTCATGTCCTCAACTCATGCCCTAAACTCATGACGGTTTTTGAAACGCCACGTCTGCTTTTGCAGCAATTCACCCTGGATGATGTGGATGGTTTGGCTGCGATGTATGCCGATCCTGCTGTAATGACCTTTTTAGGCGGTCCTCGCTCTTATGAGATGACACAGCAGCATATTGAGCGCATTATTCAAAACTATCAGGACTACGGTTTTGGGCTTTGGGCTGTGATCCATAAGGGCGATCGCCGATTAATGGGACGCTGTGGATTGATTCCGCAAACGATCGAGGGACAAGCGGAGGTTGAGATTGGCTATTTACTTGCCCACGCTTATTGGGGGCAGGGATTAGCGACGGAGGCAGCTACGGCGATTCGAGATTATGGGTTCAATACGGTGGGGTGCGATCGCTTGATTTCTTTGATCGATCCTCACAATTTGGCTTCGCAGAAGGTGGCGCTGCGGGTGGGGTTAACTTATGAAAAAGATGTGATTTTGTCGGACAAGCCGATTCGAGTTTATGCCATTTATAAGCCTGTGAGCTTTTAGCGGTATTTTAGGTGCGAAAACCGAGCCCTTGGGGGCGCTTGCCCCCAAACCCCCGCTGAGGGACGGTTGCGTCCCCCAGACCCCCTCCAAAAGTGAGATTAGGTTTGTTGCAGTTTTCTCTGGTTTTGTTGCGATCCTCGTCTGTGGTGTGAGTTTACCAATCGCTATTTGCTTGTGTAATGTGGGCAGTGCTGATGGATGGCAATAGGAGGGGTTTATGGCTAGCGATCGCAAAATTGCCGTGGTGACGGGTGCAAATCGAGGTTTGGGTTTGGAAACGTCGCGGCAATTAGCGAAGGAAGGTGTTTATGTGATTCTCACGAGTCGTGATCAGCGCAAAGGGCAAGTTGTTGTCGAGCGGTTGCAGTCTGAGGGTTTGGAGGTTGGGTATCATTCCTTAGATGTGACTGATGCGGCCAGTGTGCAACAACTCGCCCAGTTTGTTCGTGATCAGTTTGGTCATCTAGAAATTCTGGTCAATAATGCTGGCATTGGCGTTGATTTTGACAATGGCAGTCTCTTTAATCTGCAAATCGAGACACTGACACAAACCTTACAGACTAATCTTTATGGCCCGATTCTGCTTTCCCAAGCATTAATTCCGCTGATGCAGGTGCAGGGATATGGCCGTGTTGTGAATGTGGCTTCTGGAGCAGGGCAGTTGAGCGAGATGAACAGTGGCTATCCCAGTTATCGGATGTCGAAAACGGCTCTCAATGCTTTAACCCGCATTCTGGCGGATGAGTTGCAAGGGAGCAATATCTTAGTGAATTCGGTGTGCCCCGGTTGGGTAAGAACAGATATGGGTGGCCCTGATGCCCCTCGTACGCCAGAGCAAGGAGCAGACACGATCGCCTGGTTAGCCACTCTACCAGATGGTGCTCCTACAGGCGGATTCTTTCGCGATCGCCAACCCATTCCCTGGTAAGGCATCTTGCAGATGAGATTTAGCCATTTCTGTGCTCACCCATGATCGCTGGGGCAAACTTAGGACATGGCTGCTTAATGACACTAAGGCGATCGCGGGTTTGGGAGATAGCAATCTAGCATGTTTAATGCCACAGAACTTTTAATTGAGAACTTTTTAGAACAACTCAGAAGCGCCTACCAACGCACCTATGGCAGTTGGAAATCTGAATACCAGGAGATCATTGCCTGGGTGGGCAGTATGGCGCTGGAGAATATTGCCAACAGCGATGCGCTCTATCACAATGTGGAGCACACGATTCTGGTTACGTTGGTAGGGCAAGAAATTCTCCGGGGCAAGCATATCCGGGATGGTGGTGTTTCTTGCGACGATTGGCTGCACTGCATGGTCTCCCTGCTCTGCCACGACATTGGCTATATCAAAGGGGTTTGCCGTCGCGATCGCCCAGGTCTCTACGCTACAGGCATCGGAGATACGATGATTGCTCTACCACCCGGAGCCACGGATGCCAGTCTCACGCCTTACCACATCGATCGCGGCAAGCTATTTATTGAGGAGCGGTTCGGCGGACACCCACTAATTGACGCTGAAGAAATTAAGCGCAATATCGAACTTACCCGGTTCCCGGTGCCAAACGATAGCGACCATCAAGATACAATTAACTACCCTGGTTTGCTCAGAGCCGCAGATTTAATTGGTCAACTGAGTGATGTTCGTTATTTGCAAAAAATCAATGCGCTGTTTTACGAATTTGAAGAAAACGGCACCAACAAACACTTGGGTTATCACCATCCTGGCGACTTGCGGCAAGGCTACCCAAAGTTCTTCTGGAATGTGGTCTACCGCTACGTAGAAAACGCCCTCACGTATCTGCGATTAACGCAACAAGGCCAACAAATTATCGCCAATCTTTACGCTAATGTTTTTGTTGTAGAACATGGCCCAGCAGCAATTTAAGGAAGGAGTTTAGAAGAGGAGCGATCGCCCCCCTCCATCAAGCTCAAAAGTAATTACCCCAAATGAGGGGTTGACGATGCTGGTTTTTCTCTGTTAGCGTCATGGCATAAAGCTTAAAAACTAGCAAAAAATTTTTTCGCAGATGCTATCTCTTCGCAGCAGCTACTTTTATTTTTGGTTTATGGAGGTTCACTTGGAGTGAATCCAGCTTCGGCTGATTCTCCAGGTGGACCGCAGACAAGAGGCTCTGCGGTCTTTTGCTTTTTAAGGACAGATTTCACTCACATAAGATACAGACAGCACCCAGACTCATGACGACTCCCCGCA
The DNA here is from genome assembly GCA_019358975.1 of Trichocoleus desertorum ATA4-8-CV12. NCBI lineage: Bacteria > Bacillati > Cyanobacteriota > Cyanophyceae > Leptolyngbyales > Trichocoleusaceae > Trichocoleus > Trichocoleus desertorum. Next base: position 7,313 of record JAHHIL010000035.1, on the reverse strand, counting down.
CCCAAGCAATTTCTCAAGTGGCCGCAGCTAGCCTGTGTGTCAGCAGCTTTGGTGACTCCTTGAAGACGCAGCGTATTTCCTACCTGCGTCTTTCTTTTTGGGGTAGCTGGTTTTATAGCTTTTACTTTTGGACCAGGAGTTCCGGGTAAAGTGGCTATGCTGCTCACTGCACGACCCGGAACTTCCACAAGGTTCCGGGTTTTTTGTTATCCACCCATCCTTACTCTCTCGGAGACCCACCATGTTAAATGCCAAACTCGCTAGCAAAGCCCACGCCAACCACAAAAGCGTGATTCAACTATCTGATCACGTGACCGTTGGAGGTAAGGATCTGCTGATTGTCGGTGGTCCTTGCACTGTGGAAAACCTAGCCCAGATGGAAGCTGTGGCTAGCCGCCTACTCACAGCTCCGATTCAAGCGCTACGGGGTGGGGTTTACAAGCCTCGTACCTCTCCCTACGCTTTCCAAGGCATGGGAGCGGAAGGGTTGGAGATTCTGAAGGCAGTGCGGCAACGCTACCACTTGCCCGTCGTGACTGAAGTAATGGCCATTTCTCAGATCGAGGAAATTGCGGCTCATGCCGATATGTTGCAGATTGGTAGCCGCAACATGCAGAACTACGACTTGCTCAAAGCACTGGGTCAAGCAGGCAAACCGATTTTGCTGAAGCGGGGTCTCTCCGCCACGATTGAGGAATTTGTTCTGGCAGCAGAATACATCCTGGCTCACGGCAATCCCGATGTCGTGTTGTGCGAACGCGGGATTCGCAGCTTCGACCCCTACACCCGTAACGTTCTCGACTTGGGTGCGGTTGCTGCCCTAAGGCAAATCACCCATCTGCCGATCATTGTTGACCCCAGCCATGCCGCTGGAAAGCGAGAACTAGTGGCAGATCTAGCGAGAGCTGCGATCGCCTGTGGTGCTGATGGCCTGATCATTGAATGCCACCCAGAACCAGAGCAATCAGTCTCAGATGCTCGCCAAGCCCTCTCCTTAGAAGAGATAGCGGAACTAGTAGCGAGCTTGAAACCGATCGCGACTGCGGTTGGGCGAAGCATTGCAGAAATGAATACCCGTCCTCTAGTTCCGGTTTTGGCGGGAATGGTGGGCGTTAAGTAACAAAACAGATTCCAAACACTTACTTCAAAGACTTGCCCTAAAGACTTGCCTCATGATCAGCATATGGAGGAATATGCCTTTATTCTCCTGAAATGAGACTTCAGCTTTATGCCTGCCCTCAGTCAAGCAGCTAGTCTGCCGCTGCTTCCAGAACTGATTGATGGATTGCCCAATATTTCTGGCTGGGAGGCAGAAGTGCGATCGGTGGTGAAGCACGATCGCCCAATTTTTCTACCTACAACCAATATTCGCCTTCAGGATGTCTCCGCTGCTTTTGCGATCGCCCTCCACATGCACCAGCCCATGATTCCGGCAGGCCGAGAGGGAGAACTGATCAGCAATTTGCAGTATATGTTTGAGCATCCTTATGAAGGAGATAACCACAATGCTGGTCCCTTTGCCTACTGCTACAGCCGCATTGCCGACTTCATGATTGATCTGGTGCGTCAAGGTTGCAATCCTCGCATCATGCTGGATTACTCTGGCACTCTTTTGTGGGGGTTGCGGCAGATGGGTCGGGGAGACATTTTAGAAAACCTCAAGCGCATCACTTGCGATCGCACTTACCACCCTTATGTGGAGTGGCTCGGCACTTTCTGGGGACATGCGCTAGCCTCGACTACCCCAATTCCTGATTTGAAGCTGCATATTCAAGCTTGGCAACATCACTTTGCGGCTATTTTTGGCTGGGATGCTTTAGCGCGAGTGAAGGGATTTTCTCTACCAGAAATGCACCTCCCCAATCATCCTGACACGCTATTTGAACTAGTAAAAGCTCTAAAGGAAGCGGGTTATCGCTGGCTCCTCGTCCAAGCAGATACCGTAGAAACCACCACAGGCCAACCGCTATCGCAGCCCCATCTCCCCCATCAACTGGTAGCCCGCAGCGCTGAGGGAGAAACGGTCAGCATCACAGCCCTGATTAAAGCTCAAGGTGCTGACAATCAGTTAGTCGGGCAGATGCAGCCCTACCAAGAAGCTAGAACTCTCAACCCGCAACTCGTGGGTCAAGTCATGATCCCGCCATTGGTTGCTCAAATGGGTGATGGCGAAAATAGCGGCATGATGATGAATGAGTTTCCCAGTACTTTCAGAAATGCCTGGTATGACATGAGCGCCCAAAACCAAGGTCACTTTGGTGTCGTCGGCCTCACGGGCACCGAATATCTAGAACTCATAGAGGCGGCAGGTTGCAGCCCAGAGAATTACCCAGTTTGTCAGGCCAAGGGTCAGTACCAAATTTGGCAACGAGTCTCCGAAACTGCGACTCCCAAGGCGATCGCGCGAGCCATTACCGAACTCAAGCGAGAAAATCCTAGTTTTCAGGTAAAGGGGATTTCCTCGGCTCATGCCCTGCGCTGGGGCCAAGGCAACGAGCCTGTTTCGGCTTCCATGCAGAAACTCAGTGCATTGTTTCATCAAACCCTTGATCCTCTCCTGGAAGCTCAATCAAGCAATGGCGAAGCTAACCCTCACCCTAGTGCGTTAAGCTCTGCCTTAACTCAGCAGCCCCGTTACCGCCAAGCTCTCCTTTACAACCTGTTAGTCCAAACCAGTTGTTTTCATTATTGGGGTCAGGGAATGTGGACTGAATATGCCCGTACGCTCTACAGTCGAGGTAAAGAAAGTATCTCTAATAATTTCTAAAGAGTAGCTTGATTGTGGCGAATGCCATAAAGCGATCAGGGCGATCGCCCTACCTTTCCCCGACACAACTCCTGCTTTAATAGATAAAAAACTACAAGGTTAGCCGTTTAGCACTTTGTTAAGCTAATTTTTTTAGAAACAATTTAATTGGAATTAGTGCGTAGGTTAGAAAAACTATCTCTTCAAGCTTGCTTTAAGAATTGATTTCCTAGTCGATCAAAATTTCAGTAACATTGCATTTTTTGGTATTAATTGCAACAGGATTATTGGATCTATGCAGAGACATTTGAGCCGCTCAAAGTCCTGTTAAATCGAACAGTGGTATGGTAAGCTGGACTCGAAGAGTTTTATTCGGCTGTAGGGTTTGTTTTCTCATTTCGACAGGCATCTCTCCGAATTTAAATCTCTGCAATTTCTTTGATTCTGGAGAGTTTCATGTCCATTTACGTCGGTAATCTGTCTTACGATGTCACGCAAGACGATTTAAATGCCGTTTTTGCAGAGTACGGCACTGTTAAGCGAGTTCAACTTCCCTTAGACCGGGAAACGGGACGCCCCCGTGGTTTTGGCTTTGTCGAAATGTCCACAGAAGCAGAAGAAACAGCAGCAATCGAGGCTCTTGATGGCGCTGAGTGGATGGGTCGGGATCTAAGAGTTAATAAAGCTAAGCCCCGTGAAGAGCGTAGCGGCAGCGGTGGTGGTAGAGGTCGTGACGATCGCAATAGCTGGGGTAACAGCGGCGGTGGCGGCGGTGGCGGCAGAGGCTACTCCCGCTATTAATCATTTCCTAGAGACTGAAGCATTGGCTTAAGTGGATTGAATTTGCGGTAATCCTGGTAAACAATACTCATCACAATTCAGAGGCAAGCTGAGGGATATACAGAATGACCCAAATTGTTCTGGGCGAAAACGAAGGAATTGAGTCAGCGCTACGTCGCTTCAAACGTCAAGTTTCTAAAGCTGGAATTCTCGCTGACGTGAAGCGTCAACGCTTCTTTGAAACTCCTCAGGACAAGGAGAAGCGTAAAGCGCTAGCCAGACGTCGCAAACATCGCTTTCACTAAACTAGGGCTAGATTAGGCGAAGAGTTGTCAGTTGGCACTCTTCGCTTTTAGTTTGAGGCGGGCGATCGCAGAGCTACGGCCTGTGGTTGGCTAGCCGCTTGGACAAATGCCTTAAAAATCCTCTGTTGTCCGGGATCTTCTGGTGCGAGTTCTGGATGCCACTGCACTGCGATCGCCCAAGGATGATGCTGATGTTCTAACGCTTCAATCACACCATCTGGGGCTTGAGCGGCAATCCGCCAACCAGGAGCTGCACTTCGGGCTGCTTGGTGATGCCAAGACACTACATTAATTTCTGTTTCCCGATGGAACAAAGTCGCAAGCCGCGTTCTAGGCACAAGTTGCACGGGGTGCTCAGCGCAGTGAGACTGATCGGCTCGGTGAATAACTGTGTCACCAAACTCATCGGGAATGTGAGGAATCAACTGGCCACCACTCACAACCATAAAAATCTCTAGCCCTCGGCAAATTCCTAGCATTGGGATGGATGTTTTCAAGGCCAGGTTAGCGAGTCCGAGTTCAAAGGCATCTCGCTCGGCATTAACACGGTAGATGCTGGGATGGGACGAACCGTCGTATTCGGCTGGGTCAATATCACCACCCCCCGAAAAGAGCAAGCCATCAACAAAATCGAGGATTCGAGCCTGATGCATTTCACCAGGAGTGAGTAATATAGGCGCCCCTCCAGCCCGTCTGACTGCATCTATGTAGTTGCTGAATAGAGAATAGTGCCCTGTTTCATTTTTGCAGGAAGTCGTGATGCCAATAATTGGCGGCTTCGTGATGGAGTTGGGGGATGGAAGAGGAAACAACATGCTGCACAATCATCCTAAGCAAGACAACCAGGAGAGCGCAGTCTTAAGCCAGAGTGCGATCGCCCGCTGATGATCAACCACAATGGGATCATTCACTATATACTAAATTTCCCTAATTCGTTCTAGGAGTTGGCACGATCCCAAACTGAATCTAGGGTCGAAGTTTAGGATACTTTAGTTGCATTCGTTCTAACTGTGTTCAAACTGTCAGACTTGACTCCAAACTCGCTCTAGTTTTCAAGACTCTCGTTTGGGTGAGGCGGTTGTAGCGGTATAGCGATCGCAGGTGTCATCGCAAACAGTCATCGCAAACAGGATAGACAGAATGGTAAACAGCTGTACGCTGACCAAAGAGGGTATAGCGGTTGTCACGCACTTGTTCGTAAATGCGATCGCCACTCCATTTTAGGCCAGGGAGGGTACGATAAGCGGCGACAAATACACTGCCCAGGGGAAACAGTTGACCAATTTCTTCAGCGGCATCACTCCCCTGCCACCGTTGTTGTGGGTTTTCTGCGTCAATTAAGATCATGCCTAGTTCGCAGTCTTGAGGGGTGACGTTCCAGTGTTGCAAGCTTTCTGGGTCTTGCATTGGGATGTACTGGAAGCGATCGCCTTGATCGAGGCTTTCTAGAAGTTGGACTAGGGTGACGCAGAGGTTGCATTTGCCGTCGTAGATTACGGTGTAGGGCATAGGATATTTTAAGGTTGCTTTTTCTATTCTGAATCAATTATTTGGTGAGAATCCGAGCCTTGGGGGCGCTTGCCCCCAAACCCCCGCTGAGAGACGGTTGCGTCCCTCAGACTCCCTCCAAACGAGTTAAGGTGTGAGTGCTTCGAGTCTTGGTTGCGTTAGCGATTGGTTTTGAGCTGTTAGGTCTTAGCTCCTACTCCCTGTTTCCTAAGGTCTGTCTCCTCATCCCTCATCCTTCATCCCTCATTCCTCCTCACTTCTCCCTCATCCCTCATCCCTCATCCCTCATCCCTCCTCACTTCTCCCTCCTCACTTCTCCCTCCTCACTGCTCCCGCTTCACTTCTAAAATACCGAGTAGATGCTATGAGAGGTGTGGGTGTGGATATTGCATGTTGGCGATCGGTAGGATTGGGGGTAGGTACGATCGCGCTGTTGGGTGGAATGCCTGCTGCGATCGCCCAAACGCCTCAGTTTAGTGATGTCCCGCAAAACTATTGGGCTGGCTCTTGCATTGGCGAACTGGCGCAACGGCAGATTATCAAGGGGTATCCGGATGGTCGGTTTCGTCCAGCTGATCCAGTGACGCGGGCGGAGTATGCAGCGCTGTTGCGGCAGGCGTTTTCTAATCAAGCTCCGGTGCGGGAAGCAACAACTTTTACGGATGTGCCGAGTAACTATTGGGCGGCAACGGCCATTCAGGAAGCTTATCGTCGGGGATTTCTTTCTGGGTATCCCGATCGCAAGTTTATGCCAAATCAGTCGATTCCTCGTGTGCAGGCGGTGGTGGCGCTAGCCAGTGGTTTGAGCTACAGCCCGACCCAGCCAACCACACAGGTTTTGAATGGGGCTTATGCAGATGCGGGAGCCATACCAGACTATGGGCGCAATGCTGTGGCTGCGGCAACGGAGAAAAGTTTGGTCGTGAACTATCCTAAAATTCAGCAGTTGGAGCCTGCCCGCGTGGCGAGTCGAGCAGAGATTGCGACGTTTTTATGTCAAGCGATTCAGCCCGGATTGGTGTCAACGCAATATATTGCTAATACTCAGCAATTCTCAACGGAGACACAAACGGCTGAAGCAGGAAATGTGCAAGCTCAGCTCACTTACCGACCGCGTGAAAGTTTGGCTGATAATTTCCGGATTCAGATTAGTCGTGCGGGTCAGGCAGTTTTAGCAGCGGCGGTACCTGCGGAGGAAGGATTGCAGCGCTTTTCTAATCTAGAAGTACGAGATCTCGATGGAGATCAGGAACCGGAGGTCATTCTGGATTTGTTCAGTGGTGGGGCTTACTGCTGCACGTCTTCTTACATCTATGGCTACAACGCCGCCCAACGTACCTACCAGCCCATTCAGCAGTTTTGGGGCAGTCCTAGCTACAAATTGGAAGATTTAGACCAGGATAATTTGCCTGAATTTGTCAGTGGTGATTACCGCTTTGATGCTCAATTTACGGCACATGCAGCTTCTGGATTGCCCATCCAAATTTGGCAATATCGGCGATCGCAAATGCAGAATGTGACGCGCAACTATCCTCAATTGATCTATGAAAATGCCGTTCAACAGTGGCAAAACTACACCTACAGTAAAGACTCAGGAGCCAGTGCTGTTCGTGGGTTTTTAGCTGCTTATTTAGCGGACAAGTACTTGATTGGTCAGGGCCAAGAGGGTTGGCAGTTGGTGCAGCAGGCTTATCAGTACAGCGATCGCCGCCAGTACTTCATTGACCTCAATGATTTTCTGCGGAAAACTGGCTATATTACTGGGCCATAACTGGGTTGCAATTTTTAGCTAGGGACGGAAGCCCCGCGTTCTACCCGCCAGTGTGAACGTCGGGATAGGGAGTCCGTGATGGAGTGAAACGGAATCGCTAATCAGGAGTATTTTGCCCCTGTACATACTGCTTCAATTGGGAAACTGTTACTCCACCACAGCTAGCAATGAAGTAGGCTTCATTCCACAACACAGACTTTTT
>JAHHIL010000034.1 GCA_019358975.1 Trichocoleus desertorum ATA4-8-CV12 | reverse complement strand
GCTTTAATCGTGTCATTGAACATCGTTGGAGGGTTTCCTTCACTAGCAAGCTTGAGCAAGGGAGGGAACTCCCGGCTCCATTCTTGCTAGAGTGACTGGTATCTTATTTATTTGCAAGCCCCTTACAACAGTTTCTTCAACACCAATAAATACAAATAAATATACCTAGCGCTTGGAATGAAATTTGTGACGGAAGCTATCATCCCAATATTGTTGAGCAGCACTGAAAGTAATAGGTAGCCTCTGGACTAAAGCCACTAGTTCTTCTAAGTTGCTATAAAGTCTGCTTGTGAAATGCGGGCTTTCTAGCCAATAGAACTCTTCACCGCCAAGGCTTTCTGTTTTTAGCAGGCATCCTCTAGACATAATTAAACTAGAAATGCTGTCCATCGAAGATCCATGCCTCACTGTGTCTGTGTTGTCATCATCCGATTACTTGATGACACAACTCATCCGCAAAGCAACTGACTTTCTTCCGCTGAATGATGTATTTAGGCTGGGGATTGGCAGTTCAGCTCTCAACCCCCATTCCTGGCTCACGAATACGCCATCAAGCTGGCCCTACTAGCGGTCAATTTGAGTTACTTGCTGACCAAAACTCCAGGTTCTCGCTGAATCGGCAGCACATCTAGAATGTCCGTTGTGGCGCAATACTTCAAATCTTCGTGACCATTGAGGCGGAGCAAACGTTGACCGTGGCTGGCGTGGTGCAATAGGTCTAGTAAACGCTCTTGCCATTGCGTGTAAAGCGCGATCGCTCCAATGACTTCATCATTGCCTGCCAACTCATCTAGTTTGGCCCCACTTTCTGTCAAGACCGTATGCGCGATCGCCCCAGCACAAACCGTGTCTTCCAGCGAAAAACTACCTTCCCAGCCAGAGCCTGCAAGCCAAACCGCCTCTGGCTGTTGTGCTAACAAATAATTTGCCACTGTTCGACGATTGATCAGCGCTGCCGCTAGCACCGTTTTTGCATTTTGCACCCTTTGCAGGCAGCGTGTGCCATTGGTCGTGCTAATAAAGAGCCGTCGCCCCTGAACTCTAGCTGCGGTGCAATCTAGAGGAGAATTGCCCATATCAAACCCTTCTACCTTGGCACCTCCCCGCTCTCCAGCCCGAATCCGCTGCTCAGCAGGCCATTGCTCACTCACCTGGAGCAACTCCGACAAATCACTAAACACTTGCACCGCTTCTGCCCCCTCTGCCAAGGCCGTCGCCATTGTGCTCGTGGCTCGCAAGACATCAATTGCGATCGCGCAATCAGGAATTGCGTCAGACGGAACCAACTCAGGCGTGTGATAAACAAATAGCTTCATATCAGTCGGGCTACAAAACAAAGACGACGTGGCTTCTAATTTTTACCGTTTCTCTACAGCACATTACAAGCCATTGGCTCAACTTCCCAGACGAAGGCGTTAAGATGCCAAGGGTGTTTGAGATGAATTGTAAGGAGTTGATCACATGGCACGCACTGCCTCAACCATGCTGGCTTTGGGTACCCAAGCCCCAGATTTTCAGTTACCCGATGTGGTGTCCGGTCAAACCATTTCCTTGTCCACCTTTGCTGACAAACAAGCGCTACTCGTTATGTTCATTTGTCAGCATTGCCCCTTCGTCAAGCACATTCAAGACCAACTCGCCCAACTCGGTCAAGACTACACCACCCAAAACCTTGGTATCATCGCCATCAGCGCCAACGACGCCGAAAAATACCCCGACGACGGCCCCGACTCCCTCAAAGCAATGGCTCAAACCCTTGGGTTCACCTTCCCCCTGTGCTACGACGAAACCCAAGCCACAGCCAAAGCCTACACCGCCGCCTGCACCCCCGACTTCTTCCTGTTTGACGCCAATCGCCAGCTGATCTATCGCGGTCAACTCGACGACAGCCGCCCCGGAAACGACAAACCCGTTACAGGCCAAGATTTACGAGCCGCGATCGATGCAGCCCTATCCAACCAACCCATCAACTCCCAGCAACTCCCCAGCATCGGCTGCAACATCAAATGGAAACCAGGTAACGAACCTGCCTACTACGGCTAGAGCCAGGGTTAAGGCTACGGTTAAAGCGATCGCTAATCTACCCACTACACCCACTTCTAAAGCAACATTGGCCTTCTCCCCCGGCCCCTCGCCCAGAATTGGGCGAGGGGAGTAAAACAGCCAACAAAACCAACCAATGTTGGAGGAGTTCAATTTTGGGCGAGGGGAGTTAGACAAACTTTCAAAATAATCAGAAAAACCACTTTGGAGGGGGTCTGGGGGACGCAACCGTCCCTCAGCGGGGGTTTGGGGGCGAGTGCCCCCAAGGCTCGGTTTTAGTCAACGTACCGCAACCTAACAAATCAACCCACACCCGGAAACCTCAGCCCTATCCCCATCGTCCACCAAAGCATCAATATTTTTTGCTACAGAAATATCCATCAGGGTGCTTCATGAACATTAGTAATAGACCATCCCTCAACACCCCAACCGCAAGCTGTAACATAGAAGGAACAGGTTAGACAGCGCAAAACTAGGACTTTGTCTCCTAAATCTGCTGCCCAGCGATCGCTAATATTACCGAGACTCACTTCTAAGAATCCGTACATTCCCGCTTTAGCTACATCCACCCGCCCTATCATCGTAGAGAGGAACAGCACCTTCACTGCTCCCTCTAGGTTCCTCGGTTTTCTAGTTTTGACCTGCTGCTAATCCTACGTCCTATCCTAAAGATCCTTCATGCAGACTGAAGCTTTTAACGAGCTTTTTCCTCTCTTTAACGCCGCCAACCCCGAAACCTTGGAATGGCTGATGTCCATTGCCACAGAACACGACTACCCAGCGGGCCGAGCGGTTTTAATGGAAGACGCTTGGGGTAATGCCGTTTACTTTGTAGTTTCCGGTTGGGTGAAAGTGCGTCGGCACGCTGGAGAAGATGTGCTGACCTTGGCAATTTTAGGTCAAGGAGACTTCTTTGGTGAAATGGCCATTCTGGACGAATCTCCCCGATCGACCGATGTCATTGCCCTCTCAGCCGTTCAATTGCTCAGCATTTCGGCTCAGCGATTTATCCAAACCTTATTCAAAGACTCCCAACTCCATCACCGCATGCTGCAACTGATGGTACGGCGGCTGCGGCAAACCAATATCCGGTTTCAACTGCGGCATCAACCCCCTGCCGTCAAGCTCGCCAATACCCTGGTTTCTTTGGGTGAAAACTACGGCCAAGCCTCCAACAAAGGCACCGAAATCTTCAATATTCCCTTTCAAGACTTGGCAGACGTAGCCGACATTGGGATAGAAGAAACTGCCAAAATTATGGAAAAGCTCAATGATAAAGGCTGGATCAAAATCGACCCAGCTCACCAGGTAATTCATCTGGTGCATCAGAAACAACTGGCACATCTCGCGGGTAAAGCCTAAGCCGCCAAATTTTGCAAGATGACCTAACCTAAAGGGATGGGTTGAGTGATGGGCTGGGATCAGCGATCGCCACTCACTCCAACCCTGTGCCGACACTTCTTGCTGCTTAACTATCACCTATGACTGAAGCGACGCAGACTCGTCCTAGCAACTCATCCCGCACCAACCTGGAAATTTGCTACCAGGTGGCAATGCCCAACCCCCAAACTCACCTGTTTGAAGTCACCTTGCAAGTACAAGAATGGACAGCACCAGTACTGGATCTGAAGCTACCTGTCTGGACTCCTGGTTCTTACTTGGTGCGTGAATATGCTAAACATCTGCAAAACTTTAGTGCTACGGGTCAAGATGCTTTGCCTTGGCGCAAAGTTAGCAAAAACCATTGGCAAGTAGACACGCTAGGGCAGTCAGCAATTACCGTTTGCTATCGCGTCTTTGCCAACGAACTCTCTGTCCGCACCAACCATCTAGACAGCACCCACGGCTACTTTAACGGGGCAGCGCTGTTCTTTTACCTCCCTGGATTTGAGTACCAACCGATTCAAGTCGCGATCGCGCCTCCATACCCCAACTGGCAAGTCGCCACCCCCCTCCCTCCAGTGCCTGGTCAAACTCATACCTTCTACGCCGCTGACTTTGACACCTTAGTAGATAGCCCGTTTGAAATTGGCACCCATGCCCTGTATGAATTTGAAGCTCAGGGCAAACCGCATCAACTGGCAATCTGGGGCCAAGGCAACACCGACCCCGATCGGATCATTCAAGACACGCAAAAAATTATTGACGTAGAAGCCGAGCTATTTGGGGGTCTGCCCTATGACTCCTACCTGTTTTTGCTGCACCTATCCCCCCAAGGCAACGGCGGCTTAGAGCACAAAAACGCTTGCTCCCTCAACTATCCCCGCTTTGGCTTCCGCGCGAAAGAGAAGTACCAGCGGTTTATGCAGTTGGTGGCGCACGAATTCTTCCATTTGTGGAACGTCAAGCGGATTCGCCCTAAACCGCTAGAAGTGTTTGACTACGAGCAGGAAAACTACACCACCTCCCTCTGGTTTAGCGAAGGCACCACCAGTTACTACGACCTCAACATCCCTTTTCGGGCAGGCATCTACGACGCGAAAACCTTGCTCAGCAACTTAAGCAAAGAAATTACCCGCCTGCAAACCACCCCCGGTCGGCAAGTGCAGCCTGCCAGTGAATCCAGCTTTGATGCCTGGATTAAGCTTTATCGCCCCGATGCCAACAGCGCCAACTCACAAATCTCCTACTACCTCAAAGGCGAGATGGTGTCCTTCCTGCTGGATCTGCTGATTCGGCAACGGCATAGTAACCAGCGATCGCTCGACGACGTACTGCGACAGATGTGGCAGCAGTTTGGCAAAGACGAAATCGGTTTCACCCCAGAGCAACTGAAAGCCACCCTAGAAGCGGTCGCCGACACTGACCTGTCTGACTTCTTTGCCCGCTACATCGACGGCACCGAAGAACTCCCCTTCGACACCTTTCTAGAACCCTTTGGCCTGCGATTACAAGCCGAGGGCGACAGCGACGACCAACCGCCATTCCTAGGGCTAACCGTCAAAACTGAAAACAGCCGCGAAACAATCAAGTTCGTTGAAACAGGTTCCCCCGCCCACCAAGCAGGGATTGACGCTGGAGATGAGCTGCTTGCCATCAATGGCTTCCGGATTAGCGCTGACCAACTGAGCGATCGCCTCAAAGACTTCCAACCCGGACAAACGGTTGAGATTAGCCACTTCCATCAAGACGAGTTACGCAGCAGCGCCGTCACCCTAGCAAAACCGCGTCCCACCCGTTACCAGCTTGTCGTAGTTGACGACCCTTCCCCAGCTCAAGAACAAAACTTTGCGAGTTGGTTAGGAGTTCCCCTTAAGGCGATCGCCTAACTCAATTCGGAACTCATTAAGAACCGCATCAACTATTAAAGCGCTTCCGGAGTTGTATGTTAGCGTGAGGGCAAGCAATTCGATGTTTGCCTACTTCTTCACACTTCCCAATGGGAGGGAAATCATGCCGACTCAACCGCCCCCATCCATTACCCCTCGCCAGATGAACTTGTTGCGAGCCGTGGTATCAATGGCTTGGTCAGACGGCCACCTGGCTACAGAAGAAATTGACCTCATACTCGACCAATTCAGTCGCTTGTTTGCCACCGATCCCAAGCAGCAACAGAAACTGCAACAAGAACTGCGAGACTATCTGATTCAAAATATTCCGCTCGAAGAGATCATTCCCAAACTAGACAGACAGGAAGAGCGCGAGCTAGTACTACGACTAGGCTACGAAGTGATTCGCTCCAGCGCCCGTACCCCCAACGAACCAGAAATTAACGAAGAAGAAGCCACAGCCTACGAGCGCCTAAAAAGCTTACTAAACCTGTCATCCGATGTCGTGCAGCGAGTCGAAGCCGAAGCCGAAACCAGTCTAGAAACCCAAGACGGCATCGTCGAGCTGTTAGTCGTGCAAATTCAGCACTTTATTAATGGGTAAATGACCTAACCCCCCAGCCCCCTTCCCTACTAGGGAAGGAGGAGTAAGAAGCCAGAAGGTGAGGGGTAAGGGGAGAGGAGTGAGGACTGAAGAACTCACAACAATGCCTGATATCGAAATACTCACACTCAAGTTCGTTTGGAGGGGGTCTGGGGGACGCAACCGTCCCTCAGCGGGGGTTTGGGGGCGAGTGCCCCCAAGGTTCGGATTTTGCAAAAATGTTTAACTAAAGCCGTTTAACTCATCTCCAACATCCGCTGCATCGGACGTAACGCCGCCACCCTTATATCTTCTGGTAATGTAACCTCCGGCGATCGCTGCTTCATCGCCAAATACAACTTCTCCAGCGTATTCAGCCGCATGTGCGGACACTCATTGCAGGCACAATTATTCATCGGCGGCGCAGGAATGAATCGCTTGTGAGGTGCTTGCTTCTCCATTTGGTGAATAATCCCCGGTTCCGTCGCCACAATAAAAGCTTGGCGATCGCTTTGCTCTGCATACTTTAGCAACGCCGTCGTCGAGCCAATATATTGAGCATAACGTAGCACCGCAGGTTCACATTCCGGGTGAGCAATCACTTCCGCCTCTGGATGCTCCATCTGCAACTGCACAATCTTTTTCTCAGAAAAAGTTTCATGCACCATGCAACTTCCTTGCCACAACACCAAATCTCGCCCAGTTTGCTCCATCACATAACGACCCAAGTTGCGATCGGGCGCAAAGATGATCGGTTGGTCTTCGGGAATTTGGCGCACGATTTTGACCGCGTTGGAGCTGGTGCAAATGATGTCACTCATCGCCTTAATCTCAGCGGTGCAGTTGATATAAGACACCACCAAATGATTCGGATGAGCTGCTTTAAACTCGGCAAAAGCTTGAGGTGGGCAACTGTCAGCCAAGGAGCAACCCGCGTCTAAGTCGGGCAGCAACACCAACTTAGTAGGGTTGAGAATTTTGGCAGTTTCCGCCATAAAGTGAACCCCCGCAAACACGATCACATCCGCATCAGTTTGGGCGGCTTGTTGCGAGAGACCCAATGAATCTCCCAAGTAATCAGCGACATCCTGAATGTCTGGGTCTTGGTAGTAGTGAGCCAGAATAATCGCGTTCAGTTCTTGCTTCAGCGCTTGGATGGCTGCAAACAGGTCATGAGGCAAAGCAGTGGATGGGTTGGAGCGTTGCTGAGGAAGGGCAGTGGTAAACACAGTTGCAAGCCACCTAGAGTGCAAAGAAGTGTGAAGTATTCTATTGTACTTCAATTATAGTGTTTTTCACCAAAAGCCAGGTGTTCCGTGTTCCAGCCCCAATATTGCACTTGAAGCACTTCAGTGAAATCAGATATCCCTGAAACAGAGGGTAATCACTTTAGGAAATAAAAATGGGCATAATCATTGAGAACATATTTAGTAAGGAGTAGAAAGTGATTGAATTTAGCTGTCACCAGTGTGGAAATGAATTAAGCGTTGACAGACAACTCGAAATCTGGGCTACGCGGAAAATGTTCTCGATGCTCTTCGATAATTGTTGTGCCAGCCGTATCAACTCCCAGCAATCAACTCATATTTGTAGATGATGATAATTTCTTCTCGGATGACGAGCTAAATATACTTTACAAACAGTTTTTGGATCTGCGAGAGAATTCAATTTACAGCCATCAAGTATTAACTGAAAAGTGGGGAGATTGCGCCAGATTTGAAATTGCTACTAGCACCGGACGTCACAGCTTGTATGGTTGATTAACTTTAAGAGTGGTACTGGTGAAAGTTGGGTAGGTATTTTTAGTATTGTTGGTGAAATTACTCTTATGGAATCAGCAGTTCATGCTTTACGCAGCGTAGACGCATTTGCTCCTTATTGCTTAAGGCTAGATGACAAAAATCAACTAGTCCTAACGGTAAGTGCCAAAATTAGCAATCTTGATATCGAGTCCTTTGCTCGAAGCATTATGATGGTTGCATCTAAAGCTGACGAACTGGAAGAGACATTATTCGGTGTTGATCAACTTTAAGATTTTCAATTACCTAAAATTTCTATCAATCAGAGTAAATACGAAAAAATTATGAAGTAACAACCCGCGTTCTAGCCTGCAAGTGAGATTTAGGTTTAGTTTTTACTACAACCTCCACATCTTGACCCAAAGCGTTTAAGAAGCGGAATAGTCGTACCGTCGAAAACCCTGATAACTTTCCATTCATTAGGGCAGACACTTTTGGTTGGTCAATCTTCAAAAGCTCTGCTGCTTCAGCCTGGGTCATTTCTTGCTTGGTAATAATGCTGCTGATCTTACGAGCGAGCTCTGCTTTCACCAGCAATTCATCCGAGTTCTCCAACCCTAAGTCGGCAAAGACATTGCCACTACTTGCTTGTACTTTAATTTCTTGATTCATCCTTATTTTCCCTGCTGCTTTTTGTAGTTTTGAGAGTGGTGTTCCTTGGCTCGCTTAAGCCTTGCCTCAATCAACTTAATGTCTTGTTTGGGTGTAGCAATCCCTTGCTTTGATTTCTTCTGAAAAGCGTGCAAGACATAAACGACATCGACAAATTTTATGGTGTAAACAGCTCGATAAGTGTCTCCATCAAAGTCGTCCACTACTTCAAGCACCCCAGCACCCTTAAATCCTTTGAGTGGTTTAGCAAAGGGATGCTTCTCACCGCATTGAGCCAAGTACAGAGCATATCCAACAACCTGCTGAACTTCCTCTGGAAAATCTTTCAGATCCTCAAGGGAGCTTCCAACCCATTCAACTGGTTTCAAATTTGAACTCATATCATCAGTATGCTAGTTTTGGCATATTAGTGTCAACTCTGTCCTAAAGTCCTGTTAAAACGTTCAATGCTTGCCTATCCTGGAAAAGGGTTGGTTTGGTCAGCCCCTAGCGACGAAAAGGAATAGGCATGAGCAGTCAGAGCGATCGCAATCAAACCATCAAAATTGCTGTTATTGGTGATGTCCACGATGCTTGGGAAGCCGAAGATGGGCAAGCCCTGAAACATTTAGGCGTGGATTTAGCGTTCTTTGTGGGCGACTTTGGCAACGAATCCGTAGAAGTGGTCCGGGCGATCGCTGCTGTAGAGGTGCCTAAAGCCGCCATCATGGGCAACCACGACGCTTGGTATAGTGCCTCTGACTGGGGCAGAAAAAAATGTCCCTACGATCGCACTAAAGAAGACTGGGTGCAAGACCAATTAGATTTGCTCGGTGAAACCCACGTCGGCTACAGCAAGCTCGACTTTCCCGTTTTTAACTTAACCGTTGTGGGCAGTCGCCCGTTTAGCTGGGGTGGCTCCTCTTGGAAGAACGAACAATTTTACCGAGAACGTTACGAAGTGACAAGTTTCCAAGAATCGACCGCCAAAATCTTAGAAGCAGTTCAAAGTACGACTCACGAAACCGTGATCTTTTTAGGTCACTGCGGCCCTACTGGACTCGGCGATCGCCCAGAAGACCCTTGTGGCCGAGATTGGATGCCCATCGGCGGAGATTATGGTGATCCTGACTTTGCTGCTGCGATCGCGCAAACTCATCTCCTCAACAAAACAGTGCCACTAGTCGCTTTTGGGCACATGCACCACAACCTCCGCCACACCAGAGATCGCTTAAGAACTTCTGTCTATGAAGACGCGAGAGGTACCGTTTATCTCAATGCCGCCAATGTGCCTCGAATTAAGGCAGTTGAGGGCGATCGCTTACGCAATTTCTCTTTGGTTTCTCTCCAAGCTGGGGTAGTGGAGCAAGCGTCTTTGGTTTGGGTAAATCAAGCGTTTGAGGTAGTTTCAGAGCAATTGATGTACCGCAAAACCAATGCTGTGGCCGAAGCAGTGTAGAAAAAGTCGTAAGATTGCCGCAAAAATACAACAGTTTGGAGCTGAACGGGTTAGAATATTCTTCGGTTTGGGTTTGCCTGAGTGGATAGAAACCTTAACTAAATACCTGGAGAGGTGGCAGAGTGGTCGAATGCGCTCGACTTGAAATCGAGTGTCTCGAAAGAGACCGTGGGTTCGAATCCCACCCTCTCCGTTGAGAAATAGAAATGTCGGGCGAGTCTTAGTGAAACCAGAGTAAGGTTTCAGTCTAGGATCAAGAACATGAACTTTTTTCTAGGCTGTGCCGTTTGGGCTTACAAAGATTGGGTGGGAGATTTATTTCCCCCGAAGAGTCGTCCTGCTGATTTCCTGCAACTCTACAGTCGTCGCTTTACTACGGTGGAAGGCAACACCACGTTTTACTCGGTTCCTGATGCAGAAACGGTGGCGCGATGGGCAGCAGAAACACCTCCTGGCTTTGAGTTTTGCCTCAAGTTACCGCGCGATATTACCCATCAAGGATTACTAGAGCCGCAAATTCCCGCCGCTTTGGGATTTCTAGAACACATGCAAGGGTTGGGCGATCGCTTGGGGCCGATGTTTGTGCAGTTGCCGCCCAGCTACAATCCTGCTTGGATCGATGATCTCACCGCTTTTCTCCAGGCATGGCCGCGCGAAACAGCGCCTCTAGCTTTAGAAGTGCGCCACCTAGATTGGTTTAAGGCCACTCATGCCATCAAACTCACTGAGCTTCTAGAAAACTTGGGGGTAGGACGAGTTTTGCTCGACACTCGCGCGGTTTACAATGGCCCGGACGACCCGCAGTTAAATTCAGAGCGACGCAAACCTAAGCTGCCGCTGCAACCCAGTGTCACGGCTCCGTTTAGTTTGGTTCGCTTCATCAATCATCCAGAGCGAGACGTGAATCAGGAATATTGGGCGGAGTGGGTGACTCATGTAGAGCAATGGCTGCATCAAGGCACTCGCGTTTACTTCTTTATGCACTGCCCCCAAGAAGCGCGATCGCCCGGTCATGCCCGCGCTTTTCAACACCTGCTGGAACAACAAGGTGTACCCATCCCTGCCTTACCGTGGGATAGTTTCGATCAGCCTCCCGCTCAGCTCAGCTTGTTTTAAGAACGGTATTTGCACAACTAGATGGACGCAGAACAATCAAACATAGAACCTAACCCCCTAACCCCCTTCCCTACGAGGGAATGGGGAATTAAAAGCCCCTCTCCGTATCGAGGAGGGTTGGGGAGGGGGCAAATGATTGAGCAACCAGGCAAAGTTTATTTGGTGGGTTCTGGGCCAGGAGATGTAGCTTACCTAACGGTGCGCGGATATCAACTGCTCACCCAAGCTGAGGTGTTAGTTTACGATGCCTTGGCCGAGGAGGAGTTGCTGCAATTCGTCCCTGAGACTTGCTTGAAGCTGAACGTGGGCAAACGAGGGGGACAACCAAGCACACCCCAAACTGAGATCGATCGCCTGCTGGTGGAGTATTGCCTCCAAGGAAAACAAGTGGTGCGACTGAAGAGTGGTGATCCGTTTATTTTTGGTCGCTCTACTTCAGAAATTCAGGCTTTGGTGGCAGCTAACTGTGTGTTTGAAGTCGTACCAGGAATTTCTTCTGCGATCGCCGCGCCTTTATTTGCAGGTATTCCCCTCACTGATCCAGTTCTAAGTTCCTGCTTTGCCGTTGCCACCGCTCACGACCTAGATGCACTCAATTGGGCCGCTTTAGCTCAAATCGAAACCCTCACCTTGCTGATGGGCGGCAGAAACTTAGCCGAGATTGTGACGCGGTTGCAGCAACAGGGGCGATCGCCCGATACCCCGATCGCGATTGTGCGTTGGGCAGGACGACCACAACAGCAAGTTTGGGTCGGCACCTTGGCAACCATCGTGGCGCAAACGGCGGGCATCGCTCTCTCGCCTTGCGTGATTACGATTGGTGAAGTTGTACGGCTACAAGACTACCTGCGATCGCCCACCAACAGGCAGAATGATACACAGACAAACCCGATAAACGGGTTGGTTTTGAATTCTCTGTTATCCCCTGGAACTGTGGTTAGCACTCCTGATCAAGCCTTAATAACTCAATTGCCCCTCACGGGTAAAACTGTCCTAGTGACTCGCTCGGTCGGTCAGTCGAGTGAGTTTTGCGATCGCTTGCAAGCCATTGGTGCTCAAGTGATTGAAATGCCCACTTTAGAGATTGGCCCGCCGTCCAGTTGGCAAGAGTTGGATCAGGCGATCGCGCAGCTTCACAGCTTTGACTGGTTAGTCCTCACCTCAACCAATGCTGTGGATTACTTTTTTGAACGTCTAGCCGCTCAAGGCAAGGATGCGCGAGCCTTGGCAGGCGTTAAAATTGCCGTGGTAGGACAAAAAACCGCTAGCAGTTTAGGACAGCGTGGCCTTAAAGCAGATTTCACCCCACCCGATTTTGTTGCAGATTCCTTAGTGACCCATTTCCCTGAAGCTAGCTTGCAAGGTAGCAAAATTCTGTTTCCCAGAGTTGAGAGTGGGGGTCGAGAAGTGCTGGTGAAAGAGTTCAGCGCTCAAGGTGCAGAAGTGGTTGAAGTGGCTGCCTACCAATCTGCTTGCCCTGCCGCGATCGCCCCTGCTGCCCTCAATGCTCTACAACACGGCTCCGTGGATATCATCACCTTTGCTAGCTCCAAAACCGTGAAGCATTTCTGCCAGCTTGTCGAAGCAGCCCTGGGACATTCGTTTCTGATTGATGAACTTCAACGAATTTGCATTGCTTCTATCGGCCCCCAGACCTCCAAAACCTGTCTTGAGCGTTTTGGAAGAGTCGAGGTCGAAGCACAAGAATATACTCTGCCAGGGCTGACCCAGGCGATCGCTCAGTGGGCTGTAGAGCGGGCCACATCACAAGCCTAACGACTGATAACCTTTGTCGCCCCCTAGCCCCCCCAATTCTGAGCAGTGCTGTTCCATGTTACAAGAGGAAAAATTGAAATGTGGTTCAACTCCCTGCACTGCCCCCTAAATCCCCCAATTCTGGGGGACTTTGAGTCTTGTTCCCCCCAAACTTGGGGGGCTAGGGGGGCCTAGTTCGGAACGCTTTCGTTGTATGAAACAACCCTGCCAATTCTGGGGGAATAAGGCTTGAAGCTTCACAAAATATAGCCTTGCGGGCATACCAGAAAAGGGGATTCAGCGTAACGATTTGGGCAGGATGTTTACCGCAATTTGCAGGATTTGCGATCGCGATCGGATTGGGGGTCTTGCCAGGAGTAGGCAAAGTGGCTAACTGCATTAATTTGGGGAGCAGCTTGGCGAATCGCTTGCATCTGAAGTTCTAGAGGCGGACGGTTGCCGAGAGATTGCCCCCAAGCACCCGCGATCGCTGGAGTAATTCTGGCACCTGGAGGAGCCATACTGACGACCCGCCGCACCAAGGAGACAATGCAGCTAGAGTCAGAGGCACCGCAAACACCATAAGACATTGGGTGCCACTCAATCGAAGCAGGAAAACGCTCCCACGGCTGCAATCGGGAATCGAACCCTTGCCCAATCGTCTGGTTGCCGTCGGGGAAAAAGACAGCACCCGCCGTCATGCCCTGCTGCTGCACTTGCGAGACTGCCAGATTCAAGAAGTCCACAATGCCCTGCAACGCATGAGCCACCGTCAAAAGCCATAGCTCTTGTTGCAGGAAAGGTTGGCGCTGAGTCGCTGGCAACGCCTTAGTCAGGTTAGAAGGAATGCGGCCCTGCCACATCGGTTCTGATTCTTGGGGATACAGCTTATCCGCCGCCGCCACATCTCCAGCCGTGATATATCCCCGCCCTAAAAATCGTCGAATTAGCTCTAAGCCCTTATTATTCAAGGCGCGTTGGTACAAGGCTTGTTGAGCTGAGTCCCCGTAGATCCACAAATCGTGAACTTTACTGGAAACTGAAGCTGCCCCTGTGCCTCTGGGATAACGAATGTAGTCAAACAGCACTCCGTCTGGACGGCGACGGGTCACTGCCTGCACCATCTGGTAATAGTCTTGTTTGGCTTGAATACTATAAGGATCGATAAAAGTTTCATCTGCAACCACCACACCCGTTTCCCCGTTGGGGTCAAAAATATTGCGGGTGGTTGTTGTGGTCTCGCCTCTGCCGTTGCGAGCGATCGCTTGTTGCCGATCGGGTCGTTGGGAGTAAGAATAGCCAAAGTTCATCGTGAACATCCAGGCATAGACTTTCAGCCCCCGCTCACGGCCTTTCTCGATCGCTTGGGCTAACAAATCAGCTTTTTCAGAACCTGGTACGCGAACCACGGAAGGCCAAGACGTAGGATTCTCCGCCATTGGTAGCAACACTTGCCCGTTGTAGAAAACTTCTACATAGACTTGGTTGTAGCCACGATTGATGATGCGATCCATGACGCTTTCGATCGCTCCTGGCTGCAAGTCGCAGGGGTAAAGGCGCAACCAAATGGCTTGCGTTTGGGGCCAGGTACGGCTGCGGCACTGCTGCATTTGCGCCGCATGTTCACGAACTAAGGCTTTGTAACGCTCTTTAGCTTTCTCTTCTCCTTTCATGGCTGCTTGACGAGCCGCTTCTTTTTGCGCGATCGCCTCAGCTGAAAGCTGGCAGTAGGCTGCTGCTTGAGCTTGAAGAGGTTGAATCCAGGCGGTTTGGCTGATGAGGCTGGTTGTCAAGGCAGCAGTAGCTACAAAACCGCGATAGTAAGACTTCCAAGAGGGAGTTTTTGGGGTTTGGCTCTGACGACATACAGAGGGCAACAGTCGCGAAAATCTCATGGAAAGGTGAAATACTCCTTCGCACACACAAGAACAGGACTAGGCAAAACTGGCTTGATGCAGCCTACGGCAGTTCAAATCTTTCAAATCTTCAACCAATTCACTGATTGAAACAAAGTATTCCTATAAAGTTCCCTGTTCTAGGACAAAGTACAACCTAGGCTTGACGCTAAGAGCAAGTAAATAATGCATCAGCAGACATCTTAAACCATCTTGGTTCTGTGGACTTATGAATACACACCTTCAGGTGTATTCCTTCTAGTAGATTAGCTGGTACAGAATTACCCAAAACCTCCGTGCTCAGGCAAGCTTAGCGATCGCCCTAGCTTTGTTTATTCCGGCGTACGACTACGGGCTGACTGGGAGGTTGCAACAGTCTCTCTTTGGCTTAGTGAACTTGCTGACTCAGTTCAGTAACCTAATGGGTAAATAACAAATGTTTATCAGACACCGCATCGGATTGAGCCGATTTTTAGTAAATGGAGACGACTATGACTAGCAGTAGCATCCAGGCTTTCGACCAACCCTTTGAGACTGCTGATCTCACCACAACTCAGTCCACCTCAGAGCAGGTAGAAGGCCGTACTCTAGCGGAGAAACTGGGAACTGATCCCGTCAAAACCACCGTTGCGGCTGCTGTGAGTGCAGGCGTAGCAGGTGCAGCGATCGGGCGTTTGTTTGCGGGTCGGGTCGGAGCCACGATTGGGGCTGTGGTTGGGACCATTGCTGGGGCGACTATTAGCAATGACGACAGTCCGACAACTACTCAAGCCATTGAAGGAGCAGTTAGCACTGTTAAGGATGCTTCTGAGCAAGTCAAGACTTCTGCCACTCGCCTTGCTGACTCTGCCCAGCAGGTGGTTCATTCATCTCAAGTGAAGCTAGCCGACACGGCTCAGACCGCCAAACAGCAAGTCCAAGCCTCTCAAGCTCAACTGAGCAGCGCTGCTAGAAAAGCCGCCGAGAACTTACGCCATCAGCAACTGCAACCTCAACAGGCAGCTAATGGCTCTCACCGCTTTAGTTTGGAGCAAAACTACGAACTGTCGGCTGAGATGCATTATCAGATTGGTGTAGCTCTAGGCCGACAAGGAAAACTAGATAAGGCGATCGAGGAGTTTCAAGAAGCGCTTGATCTCGCTCCTGACTCTGCCGAAACTCATTACAACTTAGGCATTGCTTTTAGTAAGCAAGGCGATGTAGATCAAGGTTTGGAATACTTACAACAAGCCAATGAGCTGTGCTTAGCCCATGGCAATCCTAAAGGAGCCAAGCTAATTAAGCGAGCCATTAAGAGGATAGACCAGACGCTGGTGCTTGATTAGGTTTGTGGCTTGTGGGCGATCGCTTAGACAGCAAGTCTAGAAGCTAGGGGTTAATTTCGGCTCCTGCGGCTAATAGCAGCTCAAAAGCTTTTCTTTTTTCAATCGCATAGGCAGACGCTAAATAGTGCAGTACGGTTTTGCCCTGGTTATCCTTGGCGTTCACATCCGCGCCTTGCGTCAACAATAGTTTGATCTTGTCTCCTTTGGCGTCCTGGAATTGAGCCGCGATCGCTAAAGGAGTCATGCCATCCTTACGTTTGACTTGCACATCACCTCCTCTTGTCATCGCATTAGGATTACCACCACTGTTGAGGTAACGCCTCATGGCGGTGGCATCTTGGCAAAGACTAGGGTGGGGTTGGATGCTGAGCTTGCTTAAAAGTGCCCATTGATAAGGATTGGGCACAGTGGCGATCGCAGCAGTTGCCAAGGCTCGCGATCGCCAGCCACCCTAAAGATCCTAAAAACTTATTGCTCATCAACTGTATCTAGAGCTTGGCATGTCGCTTGCCCGTTTGGGTTTGCCCGCTCCTAGTTAAGGCGAACCATATTAAGGCCAACCATTAGAGATGACGTTTGTGGGGGACATCCCTAATGGTGTGCAGTGTCAATTTTATTTAGAATCAGGCGGCTAAAGGCTTAATAGCTGTCTTCTCCTGGGACTGCGTCTGCACTAGGCTCCGAAAAGTCTTGCTGCATAGAGCCTTCGCAGATGGCTTGCCACTGGCAAAAAAGTTCGTAGCCGTGCAAATCGGTATTGCGATAGCGCTGAATGGCTTGATCTAACTCTTGAGGAGTCCGGGGAACTGGAATCGTACAGGTAAGCTCAGGCATAATCAAAACCTCGACTGACAGAACTAAATACTGTGGCTTAGAAACTGTGGCTTAGAATCCGTAGCTGAAATCTGGAAGTTGAACTGTCTCTAACTCCAATGTAATGAAATCAAGACGGAAATAGTATCTAAAGTTACAAATTTTAGGCTGTAGTTAGGGTAAAGAGCGAAAATAAAGTCTAGCGATCGCACTGGAGACTTCACTTCCTTAGCCCCGTTGTAACACTCCTGTTTAGCAGGCTGGTGAACTTCTCGTAAATTTATTCCAAAGATTGGGTGATCTTACGTAAAGGTTGCTACAAATAGTATGAACAATACCTAGAACTACGGCAGCTTCATGAAATCAGTATTGACAGGAATTGCTGGAGTGGCGATCGCGGTTGGCAGCTTGGCTTTGGTCAGCCAGCCTAGCACCGCAGCCACCCTAAGCTTTAACCAAGTCTATTTTTTTGGCGACAGTCTGAGCGATCCTGGTAACGCCTATAGAGCATCAGGGGGTTTAGTTCCTCCTAGTCCTCCCTATGCCCAGCGATTTAGCAATGGCCCTGTTTGGGCGGAATACTTAGCAGGTCAACTGGGTCTCAGCCCCTTACCTAGCACTCAGCTTTCAGCTCAAAATCCACCGATTCAAGGAGCCAATTTTGCCTTTGGGGGTGCCACCTCAGGCACAGCCAATACCGTATTTCCCCTTTTCCCAGCACTGCAACAACAAATTGCTCAGTTCCTGAGCTTACCGCTTCCTGCGAATCCAAACGCCCTTTTTGTACTCTGGGCAGGAGCCAATGACTACCTACCCACGCAAAGCGCTTTTCAGCCCTTCAACGACCCTAACCCTTCGGTTACCAACCTCACAACGGCAGTGACTGCCCTTGAAGGGGCTGGGGCGCGAAGTATTTTAGTGCTGAACTTGCCAGATTTAGGCACTTTACCTTTAACCCGTACCACTCCCGATGCTCAGAGGCTGAACAACTTATCTCAAGCTCACAATAATCTTCTCTTTCAGGAAATTGGAAATTTAGAGCGCTCGCCTGGTTTTGATGCCAATATCATTCCGCTTGACGTCAATGCTTTGTTTCAACAAGTCATTAGCCAACCGTCGCAGTTTGGCTTTACCAACGTCACCGAACCCTGCTTTAATCAACAACCCTTTAGCATCTGTAGTAATCCCAACGAGTATTTGTTTTGGGATAGCATTCATCCCACCACAGCCGCTCACCAGGCTATTAGCAATTTGGCCTTGACAACACTTCGCTCTAGCGATGAAGATCCCGCTTCTGTACCCGAACCTACTGCTACTTTGGGCTTACTAGCCTTAGCAGGTTTAGGCATCAGCCAAGTGAAGCGGCGTGGCCTAATCAATAGGGCTGCTAATAAGGCTGAAGGGGCTGAAACGCATACACATCTTGAATAACTTGCGCCCAACCTGCTGCTAGCGACTCTAGGAGGCGATCGCCCTTCTCTGCGGTGGCAGTCGTTGGGTCACCGATTACTCCACTTTGGCTCATGTCTCGCGTGGCCCAAGCAAAAGGTAGTTTGCCTTCCATACTCAAGAGGCTACCTTCAGGTTGCTCTGAGGGATACTCGGCGATCGCCCGTTCCATCCGGATTTGGTTTGGCAAAATAGCCAGCATCAGGCTAGTTTCTGCATCTCCCGCATGAATGCCCCATGCCAGTTCTTTGGGACTGAGGAGTTCTTTGGCAATGTGGGGTGCTTGCCAGGTAAACAAAGGGAAAATGCTGAAATCTTCGTACTTAACGTGCAAATCCCGCGCAACAATTTCTAGCACTTGTGGCTGTCCACCGTGAGAGTTCATCAGCACCAACTTGCGGAATCCAGCTCTGTAGACGCTCTCAGCAATTTCGCTTAGAGTTGCCAGCAACGTTTGGGCACTGAGCGTAATCGTACCCGGAAAGTGCCAGTGCTCATTTGACTTGCCATAGTACAGCGGCGGTAAGGCATAGGCAGGAATGCTAGCCTCTAGTTGATGCAAGGCTTTGCCCAAAACAGCCACCCCGATCGCGGCATCGACAATCAGCGGTAAATGTGGCCCATGTTGCTCGATCGCCCCTAGTGGCTGAACTAGCACTACATTGGCCTTATCTGGCATGGCTTGAATTTCAGTCCAGGTAAGGTAAGGAAAAAACCGCTCCGGGGGAATAAAGCTATGCATAAATTAAAATCTTTGTTAAAAAATTATCCTGATTCATTCAATACCGTAGTTCACCGATTGCTTCAAGCTAATTCCTAGCCTCTCACGCTCTAGAACTTCATTCGGTTCAGTATAAGCACGAAGGTTTCCTTCTAGCGATCGCCCCAAACCTTGCTAGTTCAATCACAAGTCCAATTACATGCGGTGGCTGCTTGGATTCATTTTGGCCTTAGTCTAAACCAAAGCATCAGCTTTTCAGCGATCGCAACCCTGCTAATTGCCGCTAAATTCTCTGAGCAGAGAGCCAACAGCCGTAGATTCACTGATTTGCTGTTTTAGGAGCACAGGCATCTTAAGGAGACTTGAGTTTTGGTCTGTCTCTCAAGTTCAGTGTGAAGTTGACTTTAGGAAGGTTAGATTTTGCTAAAACAGTGGACAAGTTCGCGCTCCCTCACAGCCGTAACTGCTCTGATTGTTCGAGGCTTATTGGTGGGAGGGCTAGCTTTGCCAGTGGTGGTTCCGGCTGCTCAGGCAAGTACTTACGATTTCCAAGTAGAACCAGCCTCAACGCTCCCTGCTCAGGTGGTTGCTTTGCGCCGCGCCATTATTGGACAAGAAAGTGGAGCTAATTTTCGCGCTGTGAACCGCCATTCTGGAGCGTTGGGCTATGGTCAGGTTATGCCTGCTAATGTCCCTAGCTGGACGAAAGAAGCTCTGGGGCACTCCATTAGCGCCTCCGAATTTCTCAACAGCCCCGAACTGCAACTACAAGTGATTGACTTCAAACTCAATCAATACTGGCAAGCCGCTTTGGTTGCTAGCAACGGAGATGAAGCGATCGCCGTTCGTCGGGTGGCTTCTCATTGGTACAGTGGCAAGCCTTACCGCTATAACTACACGACAGCCAGCTATTATGGTGGGCATCGCTACCCCAGTGTTGCCGAGTATACGCTAGCCATTTTGCAGCGCTATGAACAACAAAAAGGCTTGTTAGGACTGACTCAACTGGGCTACAGCTCCTGGTAATGATGGCCAACTGAGATCTGTTGAAAGCTTTCTGGATGAAAGGGCGACTAAATGCTGTCGCTAGAATAAGGCTGAAGGCGATCGCGGCATTGCAAAGCAAAAGTTAGCGATCGCCTGACCTTAGAAAACAGACAACCTGAAATGGCGCAATTCAGTCAGGTTAGTCAAGTTGATCAACCAGGGAGAAGGACATGGGCAAGAAAAAGCACGTAGCCAAAAACGCAGCGGTAGAAGGCGACGCTAATTCTGAGATGCGTCAGGCTAAGAAAGCCGCGAATCAGGCCACCGATGCAATTGCTGATGTCATGACCCCAGAGGATAATGTTGGCGATCGCCCGCCTAGCCCAGATTATCCGCGTTATCGCGTTCGCCCCAATCAACCCATTGTTCTGGCCGATCTAGACCCCAATGCGTCAAATGATTACCCCACTAAGAAAGACGCAGAACAAGAATTAGAAAAGCAACGCCAACGGCTCCAAGAACTACAAGCTCGTCTTTATGCAGAGCAAAAACAAAGCCTCTTGATCGTGTTGCAAGCCATTGATACCGGAGGCAAAGATGGCACGATCAAGAACGTGTTTCGGGGCGTGAATCCGCAGGGATGCCAGGTTTGGTCATTTAAGCAGCCCAGTGTTGATGAACTCAGTCACGACTTTCTCTGGCGGTATCATCAACGCGCGCCGGGACGGGGCATGATTGCTATTTTTAACCGATCGCACTACGAAGATGTGCTGGTGACAAGAGTGAAACAGTTGGTGCCAGAGCAAGTTTGGCGGGGGCGCTACCAGTTGATTAATGAGTTTGAGCATATGCTGGCTCTGAACCATATCATGGTGCTCAAGTTCTTTCTCAACATCTCCAAAGATGAGCAAAAGCGTCGCCTTGAATCTCGCTTAGCTGAACCCAATAAGCGCTGGAAGTTCTCGGTGAACGATGTCAAAGAGCGTCTCCTTTGGGATGATTACCAATTGGCGTTTCAAGATGCGCTCAATTCCTGCTCGACAGAATATGCGCCTTGGTATGTGATTCCCGCTAACAAGAAGTGGTATCGCAATCTAGTGGTGGCCCGCACGATCGCAGATACGCTAGAAGCCATGAATCCTCAATATCCCACTGACCCTGCCGGATTAGATGAGATTGTGATTCCCGATTGAGCGATCGCCCTAAAGCAGCAAGTGCGAGATCAGACAGCGTGAAATCATAAAACGCTAGATCATAAAAGTAGATCAGCAAAGAGAGATCATGTCTAGCCCCTTACCAAATCTCATTAATAAACCTGCTTGGTGGCAACTGTTCAATTGGATTGCCGATCCCATCAAGTTTCAACAGAAATACAGCCAGCAGTATGGTGATATCTTCACGATGCGGCTAGGCAGCTTGGGAACTCCGATAGTAGTGGGAAATCCGCAAGCAATTCAGGATATTTTTAATCAGGATGCCAAGTTTGATATTGGTCGAGCCAATGCGATCGCGGAACCGCTGATTGGGCGCAACTCTTTGATGTTGATGGATGGCGATCGCCACCGTCGCGATCGCAAACTGTTAATGCCGCCTTTTCATGGAGAAAGGCTCCAGACCTACGCCCAACAGATCTGCCTAATCACAGAACAGGTAGCTAGCCGCTGGCAAATTGGGCAAACCTTCGTGGCTCGAACTGCCATGCAACGGGTCAGCCTAGAAATCATTCTGCAAATTGTCTTTGGCTTAAGCGAGGGAGAACGCTACCAACAACTCAAATCATTGCTTACCCAGTGGCTAGACATGACGGATTCTCCCCTCCGCTCCAGTGTCCTATTCCTGAAATTCTTGCAAAAAGATTGGGGAGCCTGGAGTCCTTGGGGCCAAATGCGACAGCGGCAACGCCAGGTGCATGATCTCTTGCAAGCAGAAATTGCAGAGAGACGAACCCGAGATACAGGTCGAAAGGATGTCCTGAGTTTGATGATGGCGGTGCGGGATGAACAGGGAAAAGCCATGACCGATGAGGAGATCAGAGATGAACTCCTAACAATCTTGTTTGCAGGACATGAAAGCACGGCTACCACCCTGGCTTGGGCTTTCTATCAAATTCATCGCAACCCACAGGTTCTAGAAAAACTGCTGCATGAATTAGATAGCCTGGGCGATCGCTCCTCTCCAATGGAGTTAACTCAGTTGCCTTACCTGAATGCAGTTTGTCAAGAAGCATTACGGATGTATCCAGTTCTTCCAGTAATCTTTCCTCGCATTTCCAAATCACCTGTGAAGGTAGGAGGGCATGAGTTTGCTCCTGAAACCACTTTTATCCCCAGCATTTATCTGGTGCATTACCGAGAGGAGTTATATCCCAATGCTCAGCAATTCCAGCCAGAACGGTTTCTAGAGCGACAATATTCTCCTTCCGAATATCTCCCCTTCGGTGGCGGCAGTCGGCGGTGTTTGGGATATGCCTTAGCACAGCTAGAAATGAAGCTGATTCTAGCCACCGTGCTTTCTCAATACCAACTAACTTTGACAGGGAATGAGCCTGTGAAACTCCAACGCCGTGGCTTCACCCTCGCTCCTAAAGGCGGAGTACGCATGGTGATGACGGGAAAGAGATGAATTAGGGATATTGTTTTCTGGGTTGTATTTGCATTGCAGTGCTTTGGATTCCGTCTAATACTGCTTTCGGCATATTAAACCGAAGGAGAGAGGGAATTAGTCCAAAGAAATGCTGGGAAATCCTCTGTAATTAGCTAAATCAGGGGTATTATATGGAACATGTAAGTCTCCGGTCAAAAAGCTTCAAGCTATACTGAAGACAAAAGGTTAGGAAAGACCTCACCTTTTCCGTTTTGTTTCGAGCAGCCAGCGATCGCAATCTCACAGGAAGGCTTGGTGCAATGGTTCAAAAAATTGCTTTATTCAACCACAAGGGCGGAGTCAGCAAAACTACAACCACCTTCAACTTGGGCTGGATGCTTGCTTCAAAAGGAAAAAGAGTAATTCTTGTTGACAGCGACCCCCAGTGCAATCTCACAGGCATGGCTTTGGGAGAGGAAACTGAGGATGACGAGGCGAGAATTCAAGAAATATACAATACAACCTCCAATATAAAGGTAGGATTGGCTCCTGCATTCGAGTCGCAACCAAAAGCAATTGAGGCTGTTGATTGCATTCAAATACAAGGTCGAGATGATTTATTTTTATTACCTGGTCACGTTGGCTTTGCTGAGTATGAAGTAACACTAGGCATTGCTCAAGAGCTGAGTGGTTCAATTCAAGCTCTTAAGAACTTGCCAGGTTCTATTAATGATTTATTTGAGAAGACAGCAGCTAAGTTTAATGCAGACTATATCTTGATTGATATGAGCCCCAGCTTAGGCTCAATTAACCAGAATTTGCTGATGATTAGTGACTTCTTCTTAGTGCCTACTACTGCTGACTTTTTCTCTGTAATGGCAATCGACTCTTTGGCTAAGGTTTTACCAAGATGGTATGCCTGGGCTAAATCAGCGAGTTCACTTCAAATCCTAAGAGAGGCTAATTATCCTTTTCCTGATGTTAATCTGCGTTTTTTAGGAACAATTGTTCAGAACTATCGAATTATTCGAGGCAAAGAAACTACTGCGTTCCAAATCTGGATTGAGAAGATTGAACAAGCTGTCTCTAAAAAACTGGTTCCAATCCTAGGGCGAAGCAATATGCTGTTGCCAAGTGACATCTATAGAAATCAGGGGATTGAAAGTAGTTTCACGCTTGCAAAAATTTCAAATTTTAATAGCCTGATTGCTAAATCTCAAGAGCATCGAACCCCAGTCTATGAACTAACTCCTCAGCAACTAGGACAAGGAGGAGTTGTCCTAGTTAACAATCAGCAGAAACAGGAGGAGTTTAGACAAACTTTTTCAAATTTAGCAGACAAAATTATTGCACTAAGTTCCGAAAGCTCTACGTATGCAGTCAGCGCTTGACCAGTTTCGCATCAGTATTAGTCGTGTTCGAGACCTAATTGCACTTCACAATTCTGTAAAAGCTCAAGCTACAGGTGCACTTGATGTTTCAGACATGTTACGTGCTGCACTGGTTCTTGCTGTAAGCGCCTTGGATTATTATGTACATGAAGTTGTAACATTAGGAATGCTGGAAATCCATCGAGGAAGTCGTTCCGAACCAGCACCTTCAGCAAATACAACTCAATCAGCGTTCTCACGCTTTCACGTAACGCTGGGCGGCGCGCGTCAAGATCGACTGACAGCAATTGATATTGCCTCTTGGCTTGAAGCTGAAATTCAACAAACTCAAGGGTATACATTTGTCCAGCAATCTTACACAGTTTCAGACTTAATTCCCGCGATATCAAGTAGCATCCTGGATAAGCTAAATAATACTTCCTGGTTAGAAAGTGAAATCAGGGAACGTCTAGGATATCAGAGCTTTCAACAAGCAGACAAAATTGCCGATGCAATCAGATACATCTCAGACAAGAAATTGTGGGATGAAGTAGCTATTCAAATGACTAAATCTGCAAAAGATGTTAAGCAGCAATTAAATTCAATTGTTGATCGGAGAAATAAAATTGCTCATGAAGCCGATATAGATCCAACTTTTAATATTGGAGGTCGATGGAACATTGATGAAGTACTTGTTGGTGATGCAGTTAACTTTGTTGAGAGGCTTGTTGAGAGTATCCATCAAGTGTTGTAGAAATAGCAAATAAGTTAACTAACAGCTCGGTTGGAGTAGACTAGCAAGGGATGTTGCAAAGGTTCTCAGCAACCACTCAGTCAACATGTTAGCTGGCTCCACGTTGAGTTTTTTCCCTGTGTAGTTATCGGTGTGCTGGAAAAGCACTGCAAAGTTGGTTGGTGGCGTTGCTGGGGAAGGGCATCGCGGTATTAGGACTCGGTATATCGTCAATAATGATTTTGCTGATGTAGTTGGGCGCGATCGCGATATAGCGATTGAAATACCTTGCTAATGGCCGAACTCAGTATTTGCATATACTAAAGTTGGACAAGCATGTTTTCGTAGGAAACCTTGAGCGCATGACAAATCGTGAGCAATTGATTCAGGAACTCGAACAGGCTCCCGATGATCTAGTCCAGACTGTGCTGGATTTTTTGCATTGGGTTAAGGCTCGCCGCAAGAGTCATCCTCTCGCAAAGTTTGCAGGAATTTTAATTACCTCAGAAGCAGAAGAACTACAACAAGCAATTGCAACCGAGTGTCGCCAGGTAGACGTGAGTGAGTGGTGAGATTGCACTAGATACTTCAGTTGCGATTCGTTTCTTGAATGGAGACGCAGCAATTACCGGAAGAGGATCTTGGTGAGTTCCCTTCAGAGATTTATACTCTAATGAGGTTCAGTCCCAACGCCAGCAGGCTTGCTAACCCAACCAAGCCCAGCGATCGCCGAAAGTAGTTAACTCCCTCAAAGAGTTCCTGCCATGCCCAAGTGAATAAAGCACCGAAGGCTACTAAACTTGATACCGTCTGAATTTCGCCGCTTGGGAGAACGAATCGCAGAAAGGCCGCTATGAGCCCAACCAGAATCGGCAGATTGGGCATTTGAGCAATCACAATGTTGCCTTCACCATCTCGAAAGGTGCGATCGAACAATGTGGTTTCCTTCGTCTCAAACTTCTCTAGATCGCGGTTTAATTGAGATGACATCTGCTCTGCCTGAAATACGACTGAAAATTAATGTTAATGCTGTCCTGCATAGCAGCACCTATACCGAGCGTTAGATTAACTAGGCTCGTACGCAGTTTTAGTAATTGTCACTAGGCGATCGCCTCTCATTGATAGGTGTCATTAACTTCTATGGTGCGTTGTCTTATCAATTGGACAGTTTTGGCATCAGCGTTTGAATCTGGTTTGGCTAATATAAGTTTCAAGATGCTGTTCAGATAACGGTCGCTCAAACTCAGCTTGCCTAACGCGATCGCTGGTAAGAAGTGATGCGGCTGATCAATCAATCTCGTAACTTGACCAGACCTTAGGTAAAAGTTCTGTTAAAAATACTTCACAAAGCCTTGTAAAATATCTTTTATTACCAGATAAGTATTTGTTCTTATCCACATGATGCTAGATCGAGTTCCTTGGCTCACCGCGATCGTTCTACTGCCCCTCATCGCTGCCATGTTCATCCCGCTGCTGCCTGATAAAGACGGCAAGTTGGTGCGTTGGTATGCCCTTGGCGTAGGAGTCATAGACTTTGCTTTAATGTGTTTCACCTTTTGGACGCATTACGATGCCAGTAGTGCGACCTTCCAACTCGTGGAAAAAATTGCCTGGGTACCGCAGTTAGGTCTCAACTGGGCAGTTTCGGTTGATGGCTTGTCCGCCCCGCTCGTGTTGTTGGCTGGGCTAGTGACAACGCTCTCAATTTTTGCCGCTTGGCGAGTCGATCGCAGACCGCGATTGTTCTACGGCTTAATGCTGGTGTTGTATGCCGCCCAAGTCGGTGTATTTGTGGCCCAAGACCTGCTGTTGTTCTTCATCATGTGGGAGATTGAGCTGGTTCCGGTCTATCTACTCGTTTGCATTTGGGGTGGGCAAAACCGCCGTTATGCTGCGACGAAATTTTTGATGTATACGGCGATCGCGTCCATCTTTATTTTGGTGGCGGCGATGGCAATGGCATTCTACGGTGATACCACCACCTTCGATATTGCCGAATTGCACCTAAAAGAATTTCCACTGGCGCTTGAGCTGTTGCTGTATGCAGGGTTACTGGTCGCCTTTGGAGTCAAACTGGCAATCGTGCCTTTCCACACTTGGCTACCCGATGCTCATGGCGAAGCTTCTTCTCCAGTGTCAATGGTGCTGGCAGGAGTGCTGTTGAAAATGGGCGGTTATGGCTTAATTCGCCTCAACCTCGAACTGTTGCCCCATGCTCACATCTATTTCGCTCCGGTTCTAGCAATTCTAGGAGTCATCAACATTGTCTATGGCGCGTTGAACTCCTTTGCCCAGACCAACATGAAGCGTCGCCTCGCCTATTCGTCGATTTCTCACATGGGATTCGTCTTGTTAGGCATTGCCTCGTTTACTGATTTAGGGGTGAGTGGGGCGCTGTTGCAGATGATTTCCCACGGGCTGATCGCGTCGGTGCTGTTCTTCCTGGCAGGAGTCACCTACGATCGCACCCACACCATGATGATGAATCAGATGGGTGGAATTGGTCAGGCATTACCTAAGGTGTTTGCACTATTCACGATCGCGGCGTTGGCATCCTTGGCGCTGCCTGGAATGAGTGGTTTTGCTAGCGAGATCGCGGTGTTCATGGGCGTCACCACTAGCGACGTTTATAGTTCTAACTTCCGCACAGCGACTGTGTTTCTCTCGGCAGTGGGGCTTATCCTCACCCCTATCTATCTGCTCTCAATGTTGAGACAGGTATTCTACGGGCCGAGTTCAGAGCTGATGTGCGACATTTTGCCTTCTTGTGACCTAGACGACGTTGACTTGAAGAATCAGGGCAATGATGAACCTGCTTGCTTTGGCACCAACTGCGACTTGCCTGTAGAAGCCAAGTTTGAGGATGCGAATCCCCGTGAGGTGTTCATTGCGGCCTGTTTCATCGCACTGATTGTTGGGATTGGGTTCTACCCCAAAATGGCGATGCAGATGTATGACGTGAAAACAGTTGCGGTGAATGCTCAGCTACGCGAGTCCTATCGTCAGGCTGCCCAAGCCAATCCTCAGATCTACGCTAAGGGTTTTTGGAACTCGACGACGATCTCAGAATCCCAAGCACCTCCTTTGTTGGGCCTCGTTAAGTAGCTCATAAATTCTTGAGGATAAGTTGAGGTCTTGAACCCCTCTCCTCAGACCTCTCTCCTTTGAGGAGAGGGGTTTTTAATTTGGCTACCCTCTCACGGAAGGGGCTGGGGTTGGGTGCGATCGCCCTTAACGCTCTAGCCAAGCTCGCATCTTGCCCGGATTGAGCAAGCCGTAAGGATCGACCATTTCCTTAAACTTCAATTGCTCTACGTTAATCGTCTTCATGCCGCCATCTTCCAGGATGTAAGTGTGGGGATTGAAGATAAAAGCTCCTTGGGCTTCGTGGTAGGCAATGATCTCGTTGAGGCGGGCTTCTGTGGTGTAGCGCACCAACTGGAGGGCCGCAGGACGAGCGACACTCCCCACGCGGAAGAATTCTAGGTGCATCATCAGCTCATCGGCAAAGTGGTGATAGATGTGCTCTACTAACTTGAGATTTTTGTCATCAGGAAAGAGGGTTTGTAAATAAGTGAGGGAGGGGTCAACACTGCGGGCATGAAGTGTAGTGTGATTCCAGGAAAACTCTCCCAACGGCATGCCATGACTGGCTTCTTGAGCAGTCTTTTGGTAGCAAACAGTGCCGCCATACTCTTTGACTAAATCCGCTAGAGGCTCTAGGCAAGACTCGGCCACCATCAACAACGCACAGTGTGCACCTTCGGGGATACAAGAACGGATCGCCGCAAAATAGGTAGGCACTGGCCAAGCGTGGATGCTAATCAGTTTCTTGATGATGCCGTCGGAGTCTGCCAAAGTTTGCCCGAAGCGAGCCGCAGTCATGAAGTCAGGGAAACCGACAATGCACTCAGCCCAAGGATAAGCAGGGCCAAGGGGAATCTCCAATTCGGTGATGATGCCATTCACGCCGTAAGCATGGTTCACCTTTTGCACTTCATCGCCGCGTAGCTCGATCGCGCGGGGGTTGTCTTCCATCGTCACCACCCGTACTGCTAGGAGATTGCCGCGATCGCGCAGTTGCCCATAGGTAATCGAGCCAATCCCACCGCTGCCCCCCGCAATAAATCCACCAATGGTCGCGGTGCGGTAAGTGGAGGGAGCCATACGGATTTCCCAGCCGATTTCTCGCGTTTTCTTGTCGAGATTGGCAAGCTTTACCCCTGGTTCCACACAGGCCAATCCGGGTTTGACCCAATGAATCGCTTGCATGGGACTCAAATCCAAAACCACACCACCATTGAGCGGCACACATTGCCCATAGTTACCCGTGCCTGCTCCCCTCACCGTCAGGGGAACTCGGAACTTCACGCAAGCCGCCGCTACCCGCAACACGTCCGCCTCACTCATAGCCCGCACGACCAAATCGCCTTTCTTCCCAGCTAATTGCGGCTGGAGCACCGGGCTAAAAGTGTAATAATCCTGCGAAAGCTTAGCCACCTGAGCGGGATCGGTGATGATTTCTAACCCTGCCAGTTCAGCAATTAGGGCATCAAGATCCATAGGTTTGACAGGGGTAGTGGTCATCTAGCAAATCTCCGTACCGCACAGATGATCTAATTCAGCATAATTGGGTAGGGCGGTGTCAATAGCTTGGCCCGATCGCAAAACAACCCGATCATGCTGCGATCGCGACAGCAACTCACTAAAGCTGCGGCCCTTAAACAAAATTAAATCAGCGGGTAAACCCACACCAATCCGCCCCACCTCAGGCAATTGCATCAAATCAGCCGGGGTTGTAGCGATCGCACGAGGCCAATCTCCGTAGGGCCGATCTAAGTGGGCAATTTTGGTGGAGAGTGTGAAGACTTCCAGACAATCATGATCACCAAAGCCATGAAACGGATCACGGCAGTTGTCACTAGCGATCGCCACCGGAATTCCTTGTTGCCGCAATTCATGCAGCAAAGTCACCCCTCGCCACCGAGGAGTCCGCTGCGGCACGCGGTCTTGCAGGTACAGATTGCACAGCGGCAAACTGACAATGCCAATTCGCGCTTGCTGCACCAAATTCAACGTCTCGGCCACGTCTTCAGGGCTTTGCACCGCCAAACTGCAACAGTGCCCACAGACAATCTGCCCCGTGAATTCATGCCGCAGAACTGCTGCCGCCACTTGCCTCAGCGTTTTGCTAGCTGGATCGTCGGTTTCATCGGTATGAAAATCTAGATTCAGTCCTCGCTCTTGGGCCAAAACAAACACGCGATCTAGTTGAGCATCTAGTTCCGGATGCGTAGGCGCAAATCCGCCCAAAACGCCTCCTAGTTCCGCTATTTTGTCGGCTAGCACTTCTCCTTGGGGTGTGAGAAACATTTCCAAAGGAGCGAGGGAAACAGCTTGCAGCGTCAGGCGATCGCGCCATTCTTGCTGGAGCAACCGAAACGCCTCGAAACTATGCTGGGAGAACTCCCCAATCGCATCAATATGAGTCCGAATGGCCCGCGTGCCGTGGGCATAGCTGCACTTGAGGCCAAACTCCATGCGCCGATAGATATCTTCCAGGTTCCAATGTTGAGCCGCATCCTTCTCAACCGTGGTCAAGGCACTAGCAAACGTGCCATCCGGATTCGTCGCCCGCTCCCAAATATGTCCCTTATCGAGATGGGTGTGAATATCGACCAAGCAAGGCCAAACCTGCCCACCCCGCAGATCTTGCGAGGGTAAGGAAGCGAGTTCCGGTGCTGTATCCCGCGATCGCGCTGATTGAATCGACTGCACCAACCCAGCCCGAATTTCCAGATCAACTAACGCCAAACCATCGGCATTCTGTTGAGCGGCAATCTCAGGGCGATCGCCTGTAAGCAAACAAACTGGAACGTGGGCATTCAGGAGCCAGTAATGATCAGCAATTGGCAACATGCAAGCATTCAAGAGTTAATTCTCACGTTTTATCGCACTTTCATGCCAGTGGCGCAGTAAGAAATTAGACAACAGCGTCAGCACTACAAAGATCGCCACCCCTAAACCAGTCGTCATCAGCAGCGCCGCAAACATCCGAGGAATTTGCAAGTTATAGCTCGCCATCAAAATCTGATAGGCAATCCCCGCCCGTGCTCCGCCTGTCCCTGCCACAAACTCAGCCACCACCGCCCCAATTAACGCCAGCCCCCCACTAATCCGCAACCCTCCCAAAAAATAGGGCAACGCACTCGGCAAACGCAGATACCACAGAGTCTGCCAACGAGAAGCCCGATAAAGCTGAAACAAATTCAACAAATTATGGTCCGCACTGTTCAGCCCCAGCGTCGTATTGGCAATGATGGGAAACAACGCCACCATCCAAGCACAAACTACCAATGCCGCAAAGGTGTTATTCCGGAGCCAAATAATGATCAACGGCGCGATCGCCACAATCGGCGTCGTTTGCAACAGCACCGCATAAGGAAACAAACTTCGCTCAATCCACTTACTCTGAGCAAACAAAACCGCGATCGCCACTCCAGAAACCACCGCCGCCAGAAACGCCACCACCGTAATTTGCAGCGTCACCAACAGCGAAGGAAATAACTCCGACCAATCCCGAACCAGCGTCCGCAACACTAACAGCGGCCCAGGCAAAAGATAAGGCGGTATCCCCGTCACCCGCACAAAGATATCCCACCCGAAGAGAGCGATAACTGCGATCGCCAAAGGTGCCAGAACATCCGCAGTGACTAGTACTTTTAATTTCTGCACTTCGCCCCCCTAGCCCCCCAATTCTGGGGGGAACTGGAGTGTTTCTCCCCTCCCCACGGGTAAAGCGATAAGAATATTTTTTGGAGGGGGTCTGGGGGACGCAACCGTCCCTCAGCGGGGGTTTGGGGGCGAGTGCCCCCAAGGATCGGATTTCTCAAAGTCATATCTCTCAAACATTCCCTAACCACAAATCTCAAAAACATAGATTAGAACCCAATCCCCCGAGATAATGCCCCCGAAACCTCCCGACAATACTCATTAAACAGCGACGACAAACGAAACCCCTCCGACCGCGGATAAGGAACCGCAATTTCCACCTCAGCCACCACCCGACCCGGACGCGCCGCCATCACCACCACCCGATTCGACAGATACACCGCCTCATAGATGTTGTGCGTCACAAACACCACCGTCCAGCGCTTCTGACCCCACAAACTCAACAAATCACTATTGAGCTGGCTCCGCGTCATCTCATCCAACGCCCCGAACGGCTCATCCATCAGCAAAATATCAGGCTGCGTCACCAACGCCCGCGCGATCGAAACCCGCATCTTCATGCCACCCGATAACTCACGGGGATAGGCTTGCTCAAACCCTTCCAGCCCCACCAGCGCGATCGCCTCAGCCACCGCAGCCCTAGCCGCCAACCTCGACATCCCTGCCAACTGCAACGGCAACCACACATTTTCCAGCACCGTTGCCCAAGGCATCAACGCCGCTTCCTGAAACACAAAAGCTAACTTTGGTCCAGCCTTAGCAGTCGCTGAGCGCTGCCAGAACTTTCTCGCTCCCTTTGCCTCAGTCCGAACCGCACCCCAAGCAATTTCCCCAGAACTCGCCGCCCCCAGCCCTGCCATAATCCGCAGCGCCGTACTTTTACCACATCCCGATGGCCCCACCAAGCTAATGAACTCAGACTCCGCAATCTTTAAGCTCATGTTCTGCAAGGCGATCGTGCCATTCGAGTAAACCTTGCTAACTTGGTGCAGAGCGATCGCACAGGCACTCTGAGCATAACTAGACTCAGACGAGTCGTGTTGGTAGCAGGATTCAGGGCAGTCCTGCGCTGGGGGCGTTTCCATTCCCGGCATATTCCTTACAATATGACCACAGTCTTAAAGATATATTGGCAAATGTAACCCATTGGAGAACGAGATACAGACCCGTTAAGCTTTGTAAGCTTGGACACCCTTATTGATGAACTTTAAGGTGTAAGCCTCTTTGTAGTTAGTGTCAGGTTGAAACACGCCAGCCGTCACCATGCCGTCAAAAAATACCTTCCAGCGATCGTCTGTCATCGCGCCAATTCCCAACTGCTCGGCATCACCAGACACCACAATGCCATACTGCTTCATCTTCTCCAGGCTGTAAGCCAGCTGATCATCCGTCATTTCAGGATTGGCTTTCTTAATCAGCTCGTTGCCGAGTGCAGGATCTTGAAAATAGCTATACCAGCCTTTGATCGAAGCATCCACAAATCGCTGCACCAAGTCAGGCTGTTGTTCTACCAAGTCTTTGCGTGTCTCAATCGTTGTGGAGTAAGGGTCATAGCCGTAATCTGCCAACAAAATTACCACTGGCTCAAAGCCGCCTTGCTGCTTAACTTTGAACGGTTCAGAACTGAGATATCCTTGTTGCGCTAAAGTCTTATCTGCCAAAAAAGGCCCGACATTAAAGTTGTAAGGACGCTTTTGGTCATCAGTGAAGCCATACTTAGATTTCAAAAACGGCCAAAAAGTTGTATTCGCTGCGGCAGAAACCAGAATTGGAGATCCTTTGATTTTCTCTAAAGAGTCACGCCCTGTACCTGGATGAGCCAGCAGAACTTGGGGATCTTTCTGGAAGATAGACGCCACTGTTACTTTAGGGATGCCCTCCGCGATCGCTTTGATCGCATCCGATCCATATCCCATAAAAAAGTCCACTGCCCCTCCCATCAGCAGCTGAGTCCCATTAACCTGTGGTCCCCCCATCTGAATCGTGACATCCAAACCATGCGCTTGGTAAATACCTGCCGCTACTGCTTGATAAAAGCCCCCATGCTCAGCTTGGGCAAACCAATTAGTTCCATAGTTGACTTTATCGAGTTGGTCACTCCCGGTCGCTGCCGAACCCCTAGAAGAGGATGGCTGAGCGTTATTGGCACAAGCAGTCACAATACTGGTTCCTAGCGCCAGTGCGCCATAGTGCATAAATTTGCGGCGCTTCAGTTGCCTCATCATCACCCTACCTCTTACTGGAAACTACAAATCAAGCTTGACCCCTGAGGAGATCAATATTTTCTCGCTTAAGGACTGGCTCCGTTGGTTAGAAGCTACTGTAACTTTGCCAAGCTTGCCAAAAAATGTAGAGCGATAGCACGCCTAGAAACCCTCGAAAAAGCAGGCTAACGATCGCATCTGACAGTTTTGGCAGAAAGCGAGTACTGATTTGCGCTCCCAGCAGCCCGCCCATCCCTAAGAGCAAGCCTTCTGTGGGCAACACATTGCCCGCTAAGGTGTGTCCTATGCAAGCCGAAATTGCGGTAATCACAATCACGCCTAAGCTCGTTTGGATGGCTGTTTTGATGTTCTCTCCTAACAGCAAAATTTGCAAAGGCACCATAATCACGCCACCTCCCACCCCAAACAATCCCGCCAAAATCCCCGCAGATCCGCCTGTCCCCAAGCGAGCCATCATAGGGTTGATATCAGCATGGGTGGCATGAGTCCCCTCGGCAACAAGGCGTTTGCGTAGGTCAACTAAATAAATGTTGAGAAGGAGCAACAGGCCAAAGGCTGCTAGCAAGACATAGGGAGGAATGCGGCTTGCCAAGTACACGCCAATCTGAGCCGTCGCCAAAGCGGGAAAGCCTAGGTAGAGCACTTGCTTGGCATTGAAATACCCCATCCGCCAATTCTGGAGAGTACCAGAAATGGACGTAATCAAAATGGCTAAGCTACTCGTCGCCACTGCTTGCACGGGGCTATATCCTAAAGCCACCAGCAACGGCACCAAAACGGTACCACCCCCAATTCCCAGAAGTCCGGCTAGAATCCCGGAGAATAGACCACCCGCTGCAAGAACTAACCCATTCGCTGGCATGCGATCGCCCTAATAATACATCTTGTCATTTTTGTTAACTTACTTAAACTTACTTTTAATTTATTCTCATATACTCAAACCTTTATTTATTCACTTCTGAAATCGCGATATGACTAGGATGTAGGACACACAATTACAGCGCCTATATTTTTAAGTTCAACTTTTATTAAAGCGTTCAATAATTCATGCCATCCCAGAAACTTTTTAGTAAATTGAAAATCTTTTTTCACAAAGTTCGGCGATCGCGCTTCCTCGCTTTATGGATCGCTGGGTTAGTTCTGACCTTGTGCGTGGTAGTGCCTGCTTTCTCTCAGCAGCCCGTTACCCTGAACTTTTTGATTGGGGCACCAGAGCGACCTACCTGGGAACCGATCCTTCGAGACTTTGAGGCCACCCATCCAGGGATTCGGCTCAACTTTGTGGAAGGCCCCAACGCCACCAACGCCGTTGAGGATTTGTACACTTCTTCTTTTCTGTTAGGCAGCTCTCCCTACGACTTGGTGTACATGGACATTGTCTGGGTGCCCAAGTTTGCGGCGGCTGGTTGGCTAACGGATCTGTCCGATAAAGTTGCTGATGCTGACTTAACAGACTTCCTCGAAGGAGATGTCGCGGGAGGACGCTACCAAGGGGGGCTGTACCGGATGCCTGTGCGATCGGATGCAGGCATGCTCTACTACCGCAAAGATTTACTAGATGCAGCAGGTTTGAAGCCACCTGAAACCTTCACGGAATTGATGCAAATCTCCCAAACGCTGCAAAAAAGCAAAGCGGTGCCTTGGGGCTATGTATGGCAGGGCCGTCAGTATGAAGGAGCGGCTGCCATGTTTGTGGAAGTTCTCGTAGGCTCTGGTGGCTTCTGGATTGACCCTCAGACCAAGGCAGTTGGGTTGGATCGCCCAGAGTCGGTTCAGGCGGTGCAATTTTTGCTCGACACAATTCAAACAGGCATCTCTCCCTCCGGAGTCGTCACTTACCAAGAGGAAGAGGCTCGGCGCTTGTTTCAAAGTGGGGCAGCAGCCTTTGTCCGTAACTGGCCTTACGCATGGTCTCTAGGCAATGCTGAAGATTCACCCGTTCGCGGCAAGATTGCCATTAAGCCAATGGTTCACGCTCCAGGGCAGGAAAGCGCTGCTTGCCAAGGAGGTTGGGGCTGGGGAATTGCCAAAACGACCAGACACCCCAAAGAAGCCTGGGAAGCGGTGCAATATCTCACTAGCTTAGAAACCCAACGCAAATTGACGCTGAGTACAGGCTATTTACCCTCTCGGCGATCGCTCTATAATGACCCCGAAATTGTCCGCACCTACGACTTTTTCCCCACCATGCTCAACGTGCTAGAGAATGCGGCTCTGCGGCCTCCGATCGCTCAGTATGCTCAGGCATCCGATATTTTGCAGCGCTACTTAAGCTCAGCTCTGACCGGGCAAATGACCCCACAACGAGCTATGACCGCCGCTGCTAACGAAACCCGCCGATTGCTAGGAACCGCTTGAGCCGCAGGAGCAAAAAGTCTAATGACCATAGATGCGATTCGTCAAAGAGAGCAGAGAACAGGCTGGATTCTAGTCACACCCGCGCTCCTGTTGCTGCTGCTCGTGTTTGCTTACCCGATCGGTCGGGCCTTCTGGGAAAGCTTTTTTACCAAAAACCTAGGTAGTGAACTTCAGCCCGTGTTTTCTGGTGTGG
This sequence comes from Trichocoleus desertorum ATA4-8-CV12, assembly GCA_019358975.1. Taxonomy (NCBI): domain Bacteria; kingdom Bacillati; phylum Cyanobacteriota; class Cyanophyceae; order Leptolyngbyales; family Trichocoleusaceae; genus Trichocoleus; species Trichocoleus desertorum. Next base: position 19,668 of record JAHHIL010000034.1, on the reverse strand, counting down.
AAAACTATACCCGGATGGCGTTGGATGGCCGCTTCTGGCAAAGCCTCCGCAACACCACCATCTTTACCGTTGCCTCGGTTGTCCTAGAACTCTTGATTGGAATGGGGATTGCCTTGGTCTTAAACCAGGCTTTCAGGGGGCGAGGGATTGTGCGCACGATCGCGATTCTGCCTTGGGCTTTACCCACCGCCTTGATTGCCCTCGCTTGGACTTGGATCTTTAACGACCAGTACGGCGTGGTGAATGACATTTTGCAACGGTTGGGGTTGATTGAAACTGGGATCAACTGGTTAGGTGACCCCACCCTCGCCATGATTGCCGTGATCATCGCGGATGTTTGGAAAACGACTCCTTTCATCAGCATTCTTTTGTTGGCAGGGTTGCAGTCTATTTCCAGTGATCTTTATGAAGCCCATGCCCTGGATGGGGCCAGCGCTTGGCAAAGCTTTCGACAAATTACGCTGCCGCTGTTGATGCCCCAAATTCTGATTGCAGGGCTGTTTCGCTTTGCTCAAGCCTTTGGCATCTTCGACCTGATTGCCGTGATGACCGGAGGTGGCCCTGGAGGCGCGACAGAAACCGTTTCGCTCTATGTCTACTCCACCGTCATGCGCTACTTAGACTTTGGCTATGGAGCAGCCCTAGTCGTTGTCACCTTCTTACTGTTGGTATTAGCTGTAGCGATCGCCAACTTCCTACTCAGCAAACTTAGAGCCAGAGCGGCAGGAGTGGAAACCCGATGACAACCCTTGACCGCCCCGTTGATTCCGGATCAGAGGAAGTAGCCGTTGCCAAGCAACCCCCCAAACCAGGTCTTTCCTGGCGACGCTTGGGGCTACCGATCGCCGCTTTGCTGATTGCGGTGTTCTGCTTGGCTCCGATCCTGTGGCAGCTTCTGACTTCCATCAAAGTCAATACTGATATTTCAGCCGTACCCACGGTTTATTTCCCGACCCGCTTCACCCTGAATCACTACACAGAGCTGTTTACTCGCCGTCCCTTCCTGCAATACGTCGGCAATAGCTTCCTCGTCTCTATCCTCTCAACGCTTTTAGCTTTAGGATTGGGAGCCCCCGCTGCCTACACCTTAGCCCGTATGCGAATTCCCGGTGAAAAAGCCGTGCTCGCCGGAGTTCTGATTGTGACGCTATTCCCCTACATCCTGTTGTTTTTGGGGTTGCTAGAAGTCGTGCGATCGCTGGGCTTGGGCAACAACTACCTAGCCCTGATCATTCCTTACACGGCCATTAACCTGCCTCTAACCATTCTGGTGATGCGGAGCTTTTTCCAGCAGCTCCCCCGTGACTTAGAAGATGCTGCCAAAGTAGATGGCTTCAACACCTGGCAAATGCTGACGCAGATTGTTCTGCCTATGACCTTGCCTGCTCTCGTCACGACTGGCATTCTCACCTTTATCTCCGCCTGGAATGAGTTTATCTTTGCCCTCACCTTCATCACCCGTGAGGACATGAAAACCATCCCCGTCGCCGCCGCCCAACTCGGTGGTGCCTCCATCTTTGAAATCCCCTACGGCCCGATCGCCGCTGCCACCGTCCTCGGCACCCTACCCCTCGTCATCCTCGTGCTGCTATTTCAACGCAAGATCGTCCAAGGACTGACAGCAGGAGCTGTTAAAGGATAGCCGATTTTGGATTTTAGATTTTGGATTTTGGATTGATGGATGAGCAAACGTTTAAGCAGCGAACTAAAGATCTAGCCCTGCGGGTGATCCGTTTGATCAATGCTTTGCCTCATGACAAGGTTGCGGAAGTTATTGGCAAACAACTACTTCGTTCTGCAACATCCGTCGGCGCTAACTATCGAGCCGCTTGCCGAGGCAAGTCAACCGCCGATGTCATTGCTAAACTTTGCATTGTTGAAGAAGAAGCTGATGAAACCCTTTACTGGCTTGAACTCCTCATTGAAGCAGAGGTAGTCCCAGCGCCAAAACTAGAAAAATTAATGGTAGAAACCAATGAGGTTGTAGCGATGACAGTTGCTTCAATCAAAACTCTGCGAGCTAAATCTCGTCATTCAATCGTGCCAAACTCCAGTCCTAAAACCTAAGCCTTCAATCCAAAATCTAAAACCTGAAATTCAAAATCACTAAGCCTTTCAATCCAAAATCCAAAATCTAAAATTGCTATGGCTACTCTCGAATTACAAAACCTAAATAAAACCTACACCCCCAAAATTGTTCCAGTTAAGGATGTCAGCTTGAGTGTGGAGGAAGGCGAATTTCTCACCCTTTTGGGGCCGTCGGGTTGTGGTAAATCCACGATCCTGCGGTTGATTGCGGGTCTGGAAGCTCCGACACGAGGCAATATTTCTATCGGGGGTCGAGATGTCAGTCGCATGAGTCCGGGCGATCGCAACATTGCGATGGTGTTTCAAAGCTACGCCCTCTATCCGCACCTAACGGTCTACGACAACATTGCTTCTGGCTTGAAACTCCGGGGCAAGCTCTCCGGTGAGGAAATTCGCCAGCGCATTAGTGAGGTATCTCATGTATTGGGCCTAGAGGAGCTGATGAGCCGAAAGCCAGGACAGCTCTCTGGCGGTCAGCGACAACGGGTGGCTGTAGCACGAGCTTTAGTCCGCCGACCGGATGTATTTTTACTTGATGAGCCACTGAGTAACTTGGATGCTTTACTCCGGGAGCATGTGCGAGCTGAGCTGAAGCAACTGTTTGAAACCCAAAATACTCCGGTTGTCTATGTGACTCACGACCAAACGGAAGCCATGACGCTTTCGACCAAGGTGGCCGTACTTTCTAACGGTTCTGTCCAACAGCTTGCGTCCCCTCAGCGCATCTACACCCATCCCGCCAACCAGTTTGTGGCGGGGTTTGTCGGTAGTCCGCAGATGAACTTGCTGACTCTGCCTTGTCAAGGCAATTATGCCTTGTTGGGAGACACCAAAATTCCTTTACCCACAGGCATTGCGGCCCCCAAGCAAATCTCGATGGGCATTCGACCCGAACATGTTACCTTAGCTCAAACCGAAGCTCCTCAAGCTGCAATGGTGCAGGGCAAGATTTTCCTGGTAGAGAATCTGGGAATGCAGAACTTGCTAAGTGTCCGCGTGCAGCACCAGCAATCTCACGAAATTAGGCTCCGGGCTTTATTACCAGCGGATCATAAGTGGGATGGTGAGGTGGTGAGTCTCGCCTTGCCCTGGGAATCGATCCACTGGTTTGATGTGGAAACGGGCGATCGCCTCAACCCCTAAATTCTCAAACTTAACTTAGGTCTAAACAGGCTCCAAAATCCAGTAATAGCCTTCATAAATTACCTTAAAACCAGCCTCTCGGAAAATCTGTTGGTTGATTTCCTGATTTTCTAGTGAAGCAGGTAATAGGGGTACGCTGGTATATAGCAATCCTTGAGGCGAAATTGCTTTTCTGAAGTTACGGAAGAAGTGAGTGATTTCCTTGGGTGAACTGTAGGTATAGAGGAAGTCGGGACGACTAAACAAGTGCAAGCAAGCGATGACATCAAATTTTTCTTCGACAGATGGCAACCAATCGCCAATCTCCGAGAATTCCATGACTTTGTGCTTGTAGGAAAGGGGGTGCGAGTATTCCTGTTTGTTGTGCGGTCTGGGTTCAATTCCAGTGACTTGTGCCCCTAGAATTTGCAGAATTTCGGCTGCGATCGGTGGGTGATCGTTGTAGAAGTGCACTAGTAAGTCTTCACCATCTGGAGAAGGTGCATAAGAGGAAAGAGCACCACAGCCAATATCTAAAACTTTGAATCCATACAAGGGACTAGTGTTCATGTGGTCAAAATTGCCACATAGTGTCCCAGCTAAAAATAGAATATGAGGATTCAAAATATGGTCTTTTAGATCAATTTTGAATCCTCTGAAACTAGAGTTGCTCCTCATCATCTGAATGATGATTTGCTTGCCGAAACTGTTCAGGTTATGGATCTTTGGATATTCATCAATCTGAACATCGAAGTGATCTTTGATACCAAACTTTGTGTGGAGTAAATCCCGTGACAAAGCCTCAATCTTAGCGGCTTCGGTAACTATTAACTTGACGGGGGGTAATATCCTGCGGTTAAGGATTTTTGAACTTCCACTTGCTTGTCTTTTAGAAGCATCAAAAGACATAAGATTCAGCCTAGATGTTGATGAATAAATCCATACGGATCATATCTGACCAAATCCAATTCTTACTTGTATTAAGTTATTTGGCAAAGCCCACAGTAATCTTCATTTGTCAGTGATTTAATTCACTGCTTTAAGCAAGCCTCGATGTAGCAGTTCATAAACTTGCTTGAGTAAATTCTCTTCTTGAGTGGTGAGAGCCGATTGATAGGAAGCAGCCATTAGCAGGCGTTGGTCGAGGCGGCTAATGCGGCGGGAAGCAAGGATTTTAGCGATAATTTGTTCGAGGGTGGCTTGGGGAGTAGCAAGTTCAACGGTCATCTGCGTGGGGGGAACATCGACATATTTAATATCGGTGATCTCCCGCTTGCTAGAGGTGATGTGCAATCCGGGGGCATGTGACAATTTGAGGCACTGTCGGTGATTTAGATTACGAAGCTGAGCGATCGCCTGCCAGACCCCCTTCTCTGCAAGCGTTTATCCCTCATTCAGTTTCTCCACTTTTGACGGCACAAGGGCTAGATTCAGGCTCTAAACTGCTCAAATTGGCAATGGCGGCATCAAACATAATGGTGTAGGTGGCTGTGGGTAAAATGCGCTGCAAGATTTGCAGATGAGCCTCTGCTTCACTCCGCCGCCGAAATCGCGCTACGGTGATCGATCGCGCCTGAGGCAAACACCGGACGATACACCAAGGATGCAACTGGTCTCTGTAAGCCATAGAAACTCCTTACGATCGCCTGTTTCGCGATCGCGCTTGGGGATAATATGAGCAGGACATTGGCTCAACGCAGCCTGAACTGCCGCCAATCAGCAAAATTTTTGGCGATCGCTGGTGAGAAATGCCTACAAGTAGCGGTATTGATGAGACACTTGGAAAGAAGCAAGGAACGGTCAGCCAAACCTTATAGAAGGGGCTGTTCGATTCACCTGCTTGTTTACTATGTAGTCAAACTATAAGCCGCTTATATTTCCTGTGTCAAGTTGCTTATATAAGCTGCTTATGATTTTGTGAAGATGACGGAAGAACGAGCAACTGAGCAAGAATCTCCTTTGAAGCAGCGTCGAGAAGAACTGCGCCTGACGCAGAGAGATGTTGCAGTTGCGATCGATGTCTCGGTACAGACGGTGAGTAACTGGGAAACGGGACGCTACAAAGAAGCTAAACTCACCCTGCCGCAAGTGAAAGCCCTTTGTCGATTATTAAATTGGACAGTTGAAGATTTACCTAATGATCTCGGCCCATCGCTGATTCAGAATTAAGATTCAGAAGTAAGAGGTTATTGTTGAGAAGCGATCGCCTCTCGCAAAATCTCTAAATTCTCACGGATGGTAACGGTATTCGGATGATTTTCTCCTAAGCATTGCTCTGCGATCGCTAAAGCTTTCCTATACAGTGTTTCTGACTCTTCATAGCGCCCTTGAACATCATAGAGTCCTGCTAGATTATTCAGACTTTGCGCCACATCAGGATGCTCCTCTCCTAATATGTGTTTGCTCAACTCTAATGCTTGGACATACAATGGCTCTGCTTCTTCGTAGCGTCTCTGATATTTATAGAGCAGCCCCAAATTGTTGAGGCCAGTTGCCACATCAGGATGCTCCTCTCCTAATAGGCGTTTGCTTAACTCTAATGCTTGCACGAGCAACAGTTCTGCTTCTCCGTAGCGCTCTTGGGAATTGTAGAGTAGCCCTAAATTGTTGAGGCTGGTTGCTACAGTAGGATGTTCCTCTCCTAATAGGCGCTTACTCAACTCCAATGCTTGCACAAGCAACGGCTCTGCTTCTTCGTAGCGTCTCTGATATTTATAGAGCAGCCCCAAATTGTTGAGGCTAGTTGCTACATCAGGATGCTCCTCTCCTAGCAGGCGCTTACTCAACTCCAATGCTTGCACAAGCAACGGCTCTGCTTCTTCGTAACGCCCTTGGGAATTGTAAAGCAGCCCCAAGTTATTGAGACTTTGTGCTACATCGGGATGCTCCTCTCCTAATAGGCGTTTGCTCAACTCTAACGCTTGCAAAAACAGTGGTTCTGCCTGCCCATAGTGCCCTTGCAAATAGTAAAGTAATGCCAAATTGTTGAGGCTAGTTGCTACAGCAGGGTGTTCCTCTCCTAACAGGCGTTTTCTCAACTCCAATGCTTGCACATACAGAGGTTCTGCTTCCTCGTAACGCCCTTGGGAATTGTAGAGGGATGCCAGATTGTTGAGGCTGGTTGCCATATCGGGATGCTCCTCTTCTAAGAGCTGCTGGTTCAGCTCCAATGCTTGCAACAACAGCAGTTCCGCTTCCTCGTAGCGCCCTTGCGAATAGTAAAGTAATGCCAAATTGTTGAGGCTTCCTACTACAGCAGGGTGTTCCTCTCCTAATAGGCGTTTTCTCAACTCTAATGCTTGCACATACAGAGGTTCTGCTTCCCCGTAACGCCCTTGCGACCTGTATAGATATCCCAACCAAGTTAGGCTAGTGCCGAAGTCTGCCTCTAAACCCAGCCTCTGTTGTAATTCAGCAGCTTTACCAAAATATTTAATCGCAGACAATTGCTCTGCCTGGTAATCCGGAACCTCACCCTGTTCTAACCTGCGGGTATAAATTAAACCCATACTAAAATAAAGGTTAGCTAAAAGCGGATCTTTCGTACCTTGCTCTGTTTGCTGAATCAGCGCTTGTAAATCTTCTAAGGGCAACAAAGCTTCCTCATCCAAGTCAGCAATGCCTAACTCGGTCAGGGTCGAGCGTAGCGGAGCCATCTCTGTCTTAGGCACCATTGCTGTTTTGCGAGATGCAAACCGAAACACTCCTTTCCGCCAGCTCCAAAAATCAGGTGCTTTTTTGCTCAACTTCTTAAGAAGTTGGTTAGTCACCCACAGCACAATCGGATAGGGAAACTCCCGCAACCCTTCTCTAGTCCATTGCAAATAACCAAAGAAGATTTCCTGCTGCGATCGATCCTGCCCCAATTTCAAGAAAAAAAGCTGCTCAGCTCCCAAGACTGTAAAGACTGCATTGCCTCGGTTTTGAAGATATTCATCGGATTCAACCGTTTGGGCGATCGCTCGTTTCAGGCTGGGTTCTTCGCGATCGAGTTGGACGCGGTAGCAGCGCATCTCGGCTTCTAGCTCTGCTTCATATCGCCCCACAATCTCATCTCGCAAATCGCTGTCATCGCAAACCGCAATCAAGAGACTCAGGACACCTTCACTCGCTTCGATCACGACCACTAAATCGTCGTAAGCATCCTGATTTTGTATTTGTGGATCTGGTAATCCTCTAGGTTCCATTGACTAAGCCCTGATCTCTCAGCAAATCCACCACAATTGGATGCACGTCATACCAGTTTTGCCGATTGCGATACTCCAACACATACAGCCCATGTAATAAGTCTAGAAATTCTGCCTGTTTTGGGTCATCGGGCATGAAGCTTTCATAGGTTTTTCGCAAAATCTCGTAATCAACTTTTCCTAGAGGAACCGCAAAATCATTACGAATCCCATTCACAGCCTGATCTAAAATCTCATCATCAATCACAACGGGCTGATCAGGCTGGCGTCGAATTAAGCGTAAACAAATGCGGCAGCACTCATTAGCAATCCGAATTAACTCTCGCAATACACCGCCACTACTTAGTACAATTTTCTCTGCGGTATGGTGCTCCAAAAGCTGATCTGAAATCCGTTTTTTCAAGATCTCGCAAAGCACTTCATAGGCTTCGGGGCGTGGTTGAGCGTCAGGTTGGCGACTTTTTCCTTTCTCAAACAGCTTCACCACCGACATCACGACAACTTGGTCATTAGTTTCCGTCTCTAGTAGAGGTCTAAGAAACTTATCACGCAAAACTGGAATTGGAATCGTATAAATAATTCGGAATCCAGGTAAACAAAGTGCCTTGATATTATCGCGATAAATATCATTAACTCTAGACAACTCTAACTTATCCAAATCATCAATAATAACTAGAACATCTTTTTTGGCTACAGCCTGAATTGAGGCAGCAATAATATTAATCTGAGCAACTAAATCTGAAATTCTACGTTCAAACTCTTGTTTGATTTCGTGCCGTACAGTGGCATCAACTTTTAACTTGCTGCTAATAATTTTTAATAGTTCCAGTCCACCCGAAACCTCAGCTCCCACAGTTTGAGTCTCGGTTTTTGTGCGTGTGGCAAACCACTTATAAAACTCATTTCTAGTAGATTTAGGAATCGGAATCTGTTGCTTCTCAGCCTCAGTCATCAGATTGACGGCGATCGCAAACAAAATGTTGGTGTGATTCACATCCGACATCTCAATCGTGTCTGCGATCGAGAACAGCACCACGAAATACCGATCATCAAAGCGTCGGGTAAATTCAGCGAGTAGAGTAGATTTACCGCAACCCCGATGCCCAGTGAAAATGATCTTGCCATCTGCATTCGGGCTGTCTTCGACGAGTTGCTCTAGTTCCGCAATCACGTCGTTGCCATAATCCACCCTAAACCTCTCAAGGTCTTTCTGATCATTGAGCGGTGACAACTCTAAATTTCTGTAAGCTTCTTGAAATGCTTTAAGTAGCTCGTCAGCCATAGTCTTCCGTTGTTAGATGCCATTATTATCCCAGCACTTCATCCACAGCCAAACTAACATCTGCGATCGCCTGCACCGTTAACACTTGCCCTCGCTGCAACTGCTGCATTTGAGCGTAACCACTCAAACTCGGTTCTCGGTAAACCGCGATCGCATTCTGGTTCAAATCCACCAGCCACACTTCCCGCACCCCGCTCTTGGCATACAGCGGCATCTTAATCTCCCGATCAAACTCAACCGTCGTATCCGCCACTTCTACCAGCAACAAAATATCTTGCGGTTGGGGATGACCTGCTTCGTAAAAATCTGGACGTGGTTGTAGTAACGCCACATCCGGTTGAGGTTCCGAGCGATCGCTTAACTCCACTGGATTCTGGACTGCAACAATCACGCGATTCCTTCGGATAGCTTCGCTAACGCCTAGCCGCTCAGAAAACAGACGGACTAAACGATTCACACAAGCGGCATGACGACGACCGATCGGTGACATCTCGATAATTTCTCCCTCAAGCAACTCCACTCGGTCATCCTCAGTCAGAATGCCTGCCTCAACCATTTGGTGATACTGCGCCACCGTAAATTGTCGCCGGAGTAACTGAACCGCCATCGCTGCTTCACCTCACGCAATTGGGGTTGTTCTCCCATTATGCTCAACGCGTTTAGCAGAACACGCGATCGCCCAACAAAAAACCCCAGCGGGGAGCTGAGGTCTTGCGAAAATTTTAACTGATGAGTTGGAGGATTAGCGAAGGGTTAGCGATCGCCAATCGTCGGAGCTTGCAGCGATTGCGCTTTGATCCCCAACGGTAAGAAAGAAGGGAGCGTTGAAGCTGTCGTTGATTGCGGCCTTTGAGCCACCGTAAACACAGAATCACGCAGGCGAGCCGTGAGCTGAGCGGTCTTGGAGTCGTAAACCTGCGTCAACAGCTTGGGGTAGAACCCAATCCCAATGATGGGGATGAGCAAGCAAGCCACGATGAAGACTTCACGGGGTTCAGCGTCAATCAACGCTTCGTGAGAAGTAAGCTCTTTATTTTCTGGCCCAAAGAAGATCTCTCGGAGCATTGAGAGCAAGTAAATCGGAGTCAGAATTACGCCGATCGCCGCCAGGAAGACAATGATCACCTTAAAGGTAGAGCTGTAAGCATCACTGGTAGAGAAGCCGACAAACACCATCAACTCAGCCACAAACCCACTCATCCCTGGTAGCGCCAAGGAAGCCAGCGAGCAAGCAGTAAACATCGAGAAGATCTTAGGCATTTGTTGGCCTACCCCACCCATCTCATCCAAAATCAGCGTATGGGTGCGATCGTAGGTGGCTCCTACGAGAAAGAACAAGCTGGCTCCAATTAGACCGTGGGAAACCATTTGAAGTACGGCTCCACTCATGCCCAGCTCTGTGAAGGAACCGATCCCGATCAGCACAAAGCCCATGTGGGAAATCGAAGAGTAGGCAATTTTCCGCTTTAGGTTACGTTGAGCAAACGAGGTCAGGGCCGCGTAAATAATGTTCACTACCCCTAACACCACCAAAATCGGGGCGAAATAGGCGTGAGCATCGGGCAGCATTTCGGCATTCATCCGAATCAAGGCATAACCGCCCATCTTCAGCAGAATCCCCGCCAGCAACATGTGGACTGGAGCTGTCGCCTCTCCGTGGGCATCCGGTAGCCAAGTATGCAGTGGGAAGATCGGCAGCTTCACCGCATAAGCAATTAAGAATGCTCCATATAGCCACAATTGCAAGTTGACCGGCAAGTTCTTATCCATCAGCGATCGCATGTCAAACGTGACCGTATCGCCGTAGAAGGCCATCGCCAAGGCTGCCACCAAAATGAACAGCGATCCCCCAGCGGTGTAAAGGATAAACTTGGTCGCGGCATAGAGGCGCTTTTTCCCACCCCAAATTGCTAGCAGCAAGTAAACCGGGATCAGCTCCAGCTCCCACACCAGGAAGAACAGCAGCATATCCTGCACGGCAAACACCGCGATCTGACCGCCGTACATGGCTAGCAGCAGGAAGTAAAACAGTTTTGGCTTTAGGGTGACAGGCCAAGCCGCTAAAGTTGCCAGTGTGGTAATAAAGCCTGTCAGCAAAATCAGTGGCATGGAGAGGCCATCAGCCCCCACAGACCATTTCAGGTCAAGCTGTGGCACCCAAGAATAACTCTCCACCAGTTGTAAGCCTGGGTTGGAGAAGTCGTATTGCGTATAAAAAGCGTAAACGAGCAGAGCAAAATCGAGCAGGCCCACAATTAGGGCATACCAGCGGACAGTGCGACCATCCTTATCTGGAATGATGGGCAAGAGCAAAGCTGCCGCGATCGGAAACAAAATGCTCGTACTGAGCCAAGGAAAATGTGTCAAATCCATAACAGCTTAAAATCACAATCAAAACTCAGTTTTAAACCGCAAAGGGCGGGATGGTCCCGCCCCTGTCGCTTTAGGTAATGCCAGAGAGAATTACCAAGCCCAGCACTGCCCCGAATACAATCAAGGCGTAGAACTGCGCTCGACCATTCTCTAAATATTTCAGACCTTCGCCTGTAATTAGGGTAACGAATCCAGCTAGGTTCACAACTCCATCTACAATCCGCACGTCTACTTCTAACACTTGACGAGCCAGACGACGACTTCCTTGGATAAAGACCGCGTCGTAGATTTCGTCAAAGTACCACTTGTTTTTGGAGAGTTGGTAGAGGGAAGGAATTTTGGCCGCGATCGCGCCTGGGTCGATTTGATGTCGCAGATACATCAGCGAGGCCAACGTGATCCCAATCAGGGAGACACCGACGGAACCGCCCGCCAATACGAGAAACTCATTTAAGTTGAAAGCTTCCGCCGCCTCCATCACCTCATGCGCCGCTTCTGTGGGTGGGTGAATGAACGCTTCAAAGTAATTGTTGAAGGGAGTTCCGACCAAGCCAATCAGCATGGAGGGCACCGCCAAAACCAACAGCGGTAGCGTCATCGAGAACGGTGACTCATGGGGAGAAGCACTATGCTCATGATCGTGCCCGCTATCCACTTCATGATCCTCAGCTTCTCCTAAGGTCAGCTCTTGAGGGTTCATCGCGCCAGGGCCAAACGCTAAACCGCGAGCTTGTAGCGTTTCAATGCGGATCTGCTGGCGAATGTCAGAATCTGTACCGCGAAATGGGCCTTCAAAGGTAGAGAAGTACATGCGGAACATGTAGAAGGCAGTGATCCCAGCAGTTAGCCAGCCGACAGCCCACAAAGCAGGGTTAGCCGCAAAGGCAGCTCCCAAAATCTCATCTTTAGACCAGAAACCCGCAAAAGGTGGAATTCCAGAGATGGCCAAGGTGCCGATCAGGAAAGTTAAACCCGTGATTGGCATATACTTTCGCAGACCGCCCATCATCCGCATATCCTGGGCATAAGCTGGATCGTGGCCTACCACACCTTCCATGCCATGAATCACCGAGCCAGAACCCAAGAACAACATCGCCTTAAAGTAGGCGTGTGTCATCAGGTGAAAGAGACCTGCGGTGTAAGCACCTGCCCCCATTGCCATCACCATGTAACCCAACTGGGACATGGTGGAGTAGGCTAAGCCTTTTTTAATATCGTTTTGGGTGATCGCGATCGTTGCGCCTAGAAAGGCTGTAAAGGCTCCCGTCCAGGCAATCACATCCATGACCAAGGGAATACCTTCGAACACTGGAAACATCCGTGCAATCAGGAAAACCCCAGCCGCCACCATCGTTGCCGCGTGAATCAGGGCGGAAATGGGAGTCGGGCCTTCCATAGCATCGGGTAGCCAGACATGCAGCGGGAATTGAGCCGATTTGGCAACTGGGCCTAAGAACACTAAAACCGCAAATAAGGCAGCGAGACCTGCACTCAAAGATCCAGAAGCGGTGAGTTCTTGCAGGCGATCGCCAATCACATCGAACTCAAAGCTATTGGTAGCCCAAAATAGCCCTAAAATCCCCAACAGCAAACCAAAGTCACCAACTCGGTTCGTGACAAAGGCTTTTTGGCAAGCATCAGCGGCAGCCTTACGGTCAAACCAGAAACCAATGAGCAGGTAGGAGCACATCCCCACCAGTTCCCAGAAGATGTAGACCTGCACTAAGTTCGGGCTAATGACCAGACCCAACATAGAGGAGCTGAACAAACTCAGGTAGGCGTAGAAGCGCACATATCCTGGGTCATGGGCCATGTAGCCGTCGGTGTAAATCATGACTAAAAAGGCAACCGTTGTCACAATGACCAGCATTAGTGACGTTAAGTGGTCGATGGTGTAACCCATCGCCAGCTGGAAATTACCAGCTGCGGCCCAATCAATCATTTGGGTATAAGTTTCATGTCCTTGTAGCTGACTCCACAGCAACGCAAAGGAGAGCACCATTGCTGCTCCAATCAGCGACACGATGAAAATTGCACTCACTCGTCGTAGGTGAGCTGTAGTTTGGCTAAAGGAGATTAGCCCTAGGCCCACTATCATCGCGCCTAGCAGTGGTAGCACTGGAATCAGCCAGGCATACTGATATATCGGTTCCATCACTCGCGCCTACTTTAGTTTTTCTACCTACTCTATGTTGGCAAAGCCCTTAACATTCTGGCATACACTTGCGACGGAGACTGTCAAGTAGAAATCAACGTCTTTAGCTTGAAGCAGGGCTTCGCGAGGAATCAACAGTAGAGGGTTCCGCTTCCATCTACGGTCTCAAAGGCGAAACAGTCAAGATGTATGTCAGTATTCCCAGTTTTTATCTCACCATAAATTTCTCCAATTCAAGCATGTCGAATGGAGTTTGGTGCCAAAATTTAGTTTGAAAAAATAATTAAGCCGAGTCGTTGGGTTGCTATATATAGCAGTCCTTTTTGATTCTTGAATGGGGTGCAGGAGTAAAACCCTTGCGTGGGGGCAAAGCCTCCACCCCCTGTTCCCAATCCATTTAGGGTTGCTATATCTACTTTGTTAAGAGTTTGCCAAGGGTAGGCAGTGCAAACGAAAGCTGTCTCAAAAATTTGTTCTTATGAAGAAGTTGGCAGTTTTCTAGCAGAAAGCGTCCGACTGGTCGCAATTTTCTCTAAAGCAATTCGCAGATCATCCCGTCCATGAAAACTATCGATCCGATGGAGGACTTTGCCGCCTTCAATCCACAGCAAGGTGGGTAGGGTGGTGAGTCGGTAAGTGCTAGCGAGTTTTAGACTTTCGTCTGCATTTACACCCACCAGCTTGACTTGCTCACCCCACTCAGTTTGGAAGCGGCTGAGCAAGGGATTAATCATGCGGCAGAGACCACACCAGGGAGCCCCAAAATTTACTAAAACGGGAGTTGGAGATTCTAAAACCTCTTGTTTAAAAGTCCGCTCATTCACAGACAATTGCATGATCCCTCAGGGTTTGTTATTTGATCTTATTTGGGATCATGCTACCAGCCTACGCTCCCTGTCGCACGCATTAAAAGTGGATGTGCCCACCAAAAAATTAAAACAAATCCAGCCACTCCTATGTAAGCAGGACGAGCAAACTCCTGCCAGTTAAGGGTTTGGTCGCCTCGCCAGACAGCCAAAAACGGAATAATAGAAGTGCGCGATTTTAGGGTTTCAAAAGATTCGCCATATCGAGCTTGTAAGCGGCGATCGCCATGCCATACGGCAAAAAGATGATGTGCCATCAGCCCAACCGAGGTCAGCAGTGTAAAGGTAGTGCCTAGCCAAAGCGTGTGAGCGATACACCAAATCAACTGGCCGACCATCTGGGGGTGACGGGTAATTCGAATGATCCCGCTTTCAAACAGATGGACTTGAGGTTTCTGAATAGCCGCAACTTCTAACAAGTTAAATGTGGCTGGATAGAGAAACAAAAAGGAAATTGCGGAGAGAATCCAGACCGTTTCCTTAACTCCAGGGATGCCCTGTGCTTGCCAAAGCTGGAAACCGTCGTAGCGATGATTGAAGAAGTAAATAATCAGCACTGAGGCTAAGGGCAAACTCACGAGCGCAAATAAAATTCGATAGAGGCGAGGGCCAATCAATTTCTCACCACGGGATCGCAGTGCTGCTAGACCGCTGTGAGCGATCGCAAATCCCAAGAGCAGCCCCAGCATAATCCAGTGGCTAGGAGTCAACCAATCGTAAGACATTCTAGAGTTAGAGAAGAGTTAGAGAGCAAATCTAAACGTACCAGGTTATAGACTATCGTTTTTTGCCAACGACCTCACCCTCAAGCCCTGTACTCTAAAACATCATATCTAGGTCAAATTCTCGCAAGTCAAGGGTGTGAATATGTCCTTGGTGAGTTGCTTGCTGCCAGGTAGCCAGGAGAACTCCAAAGTTATTAAAAGAAGCGATCGCCGTCGCTACAGTGGGTGAGTGAAGGGAATTAGCAATGGGAGCGGCAATCTGACCGACTTGTTGCCCTACCTCATCTAACAAAACGAGTTGCCCTTGCTGATCGGCCAAAATATAACCCCAGGGCGTAGCAGTAAAGAAGGCTGGCTCTATACTCACCCTGATGCGGCGCACTCGCAGCGGCTTTAGATCAATTAGCACCATTGAGTGAGTGCAACCTGCCTCTTTCCCCAAGATGCGGTAGGGAATCGCACTGAGAACCACTGAATCAACCGCGAGAGGCAGCAACCAAGAGCCTAAGCTTTGGCCTCGCCGGGTAAAGCCTGCAATCAAGGTGCCAGTGCTCAACCCATCTGGAAAACTATCACTCAACAGCTTAGTACTACTAGAAAGCACTCCAGCCGCCATGCTATCCGTAGAATTATTGCCCCAAGTGGAAATAGCTGCGATATGTCTGGAGTCCAAAGCTAGGATGAGGCAAGGACCAGCGGTTGGATACTCAATGGTTGCTTGAGGCGCAAATTCTGGTTCTTGTTGGCTCAGCCGACGATGCCAGACTGTAATGTTTGCGGTTGTTTCAGGCTGACGAGTCACGGTTGCCAGCCAATGGCTTTGCGGTTCTACAGTCGCCACAAAATCAGACTCAAGCTGTACTAAACATTGAGTCAGTAGCCGTCCATCACTGCTAGCTGCAGGAATTGATTTTTCTAATGGCAGTAGATAAATCGAACGAGAGGCGATCGCAAAACAACCTTGAGGACGTGCCACCAAAGCTTGAATGGCTTCTGTTATAGCTACTGCACCTACCAGTTGCTTCTGAACGGAGAGAGGTGAAGTAGTCGTAGAAATCAGCTGATCTGTAATAATCTCCCCATTACAGGCGCTAGAAGTGCTGCGATAGAGCCACTGACCCGCTTCTGAAGCAATCACGGATATATCAGACATCGGGGCAATTAAAGGCTCTTGCTCTAAGCTATGAAAGGCGCAGGGAGGCACTAAGGCTTCTGGAACTGGCCGCAGGGGCAATCGTACCGACTCTAGCAACCGGGAACTCAATCCTGCCACCGCAGTTTGGGTCGCACTTAACATTTCCGCAGCCGATTGAAAGCGACGGGCTGGCAGTTTTTGTAGTGCACTCAGCAGGAGTTGACTAATTTCGGCTGGGACGATCTCTGGAATGGTGACAGGTGAATTGAGGTGAGCCGACATTAACTCCGCCGGCGAACCCGAAAAGGGCCGATAACCGAGGAGCAACTCAAAGAACAAGATGCCCACAGCGTAGAGGTCAGAAGAAGGGAAGTACTGACCATAAAAGCGTTCGGGGGCCATATAGGCAGGTGAACCTGTATTACCCGCCTCCGGGCCTAGCTCTTGACTTAAGCGAGCAATGCCAAAATCTGAGATCCGCGCCGTCCAACCACTAGATTGAGTATTCAGTAAAACGTTTTCTGGCTTGATGTCACAATGCACAATGCTGCGCTGATGGGCATGAGCTAAGCCTGCCAGGATATCTAGCACCAACTTCAAGCCTTGAGCCAATGTGATACACGCTGAACCCTCCATCAGGTTGCGTAGCGTGCCCCCCTCATAGTAGTCCATGACCAAATAGCGACTTCTGCGCCCATGCTCTAGGGCGTGACAGGTCACGATATTGGCATGCTGCAAGCTCAGCAAAAAGCGCAATTCCCGGAGGAATTTATGAGTGGGAAAGCGCTGATGATCTAATTCTTTGAGTGCAACTAGACGGCCAGTTTTACGATGACTCGCACAAAAAACACGACCAAATTGCCCCTGACCCACAAGTCCGAGTAACCGATACTTAGAGCGTTTCAGTGGTTGGGAGGCCAGCGGATCAGGACGAACTAACCGATTTGACACAAGTTAAGCCAAGGTTAGGCGCAAAGTTTTTGCATGATTGTTTCGTGGTCTACCTGATTCTCTACCATAACTTCTACAGGTTCCAGTCGTTTGGCTAAACCCAGGAGAAAGCGATTGCGATCGGCACCCATTGATTCGCAGGTTGTTTGCACACAGTAAAGCTCTTTATTGGTGAGTTGGCTAAAGAAGGAGCTGAGAATTCCAGCTTCTAAAAAGCAGACTGGGCGATTGAGTTTTGGCGCGTGCTGGGCAAAGGGCGAATTCACGATCTCTACTACCAAAAATCCTCGGTTTTGGTGAGATTGATCCAAGTCAATTTTGCCCCAACCGTGAGTTAGCCAACATTGTTGTAGAGATTGCAAAAACTCGACCATTGCCATGTCTGCTAGTGCAGTGCCGTAATAGTCGTTTAGCTCTTCACAAAAGCGAGCATAAAAGTTTTTACCCCACCAGCGGCCACAGTTCATCAGAACTAAGCGAGTGGCTTGACCTGTTTCTTTGTCTAGACCCGCATAAATGCCTTGAATCAGAGTTTCAGGCAAGGCCAATAAGCGATCGCCCCGCCGATTTTCTAGCAGACCCAATTCCAGGTCACCCTGAACATAGGCATCAGTCGCAAAATAATTGCCAGGAATACGATTATCAATCAGTAGATCAGCAACAGAAATCATAAAAACTGCTCTAAGGATAATTCAGTGACTAATGGTTAGAAGCTTGTGAAAGTTGGAGAAAATCGCGATCGCTTCGGCCTATCTCGTAACTTTAAGCTTTAACTTGGTTCAGTAGCGTACTTTGAGCCAACACGAGGGGTGGTTTCAGCAAGCTCAACTGCTGGGGACTGAGGACTTGGCTTAAACGCTGATTGAGGAGCCGATACAGCGCCATGTCAACCGTCTGCGTATTATAGGTTTGGACAGTGCGAGTCAGCCAGCTCAACAGGCGATGCTGCACAAAAGAATTATCATTGAGCAGCATCGACATGGCGCAGTAACGCAGCATTAACAAGGCATGCTTGATGCTCCGCTCTAGAGTCTCTGTACTTTCTTGCGGCATAGCTGCCTGCAACTGATTCGCCACCTGTTGCATTAAGTCCAATTCCTGATCTCGCAATTGCCGATAGGTTTCTAGTCGTTGTGGCAAAGAGTCCACATACTGGCTTAAGACACCGAGTTCTTCAGGTTTTAAGTAACGACTCTCAGCCTCATCGAAAAGCGATTCAATTTGTTGGTGCATAGTTACAGGCCAGGTTTAGAGAGAAGTTGCGAAAGGGCGCTAACAAAAAGGCGAAATAGGAGTGACAAGCTAAGCTAACAGCAGCAAGCTAGAAAAGGCTAGAGAAGTCATCTAGGGTCAAATCGTTTGCCACCGATACAGGTTGCGACGTGGAAGCTGGAACCGCTACAGGAGCTGCTGCCGCCACACCTTCCCAATTGATGGCCCCAAAGAATTGGCTCACACTGAGAGTCAGGCTCAAAGGCGTGTTGCTTCCCTGTAGAGCCTGAAGTTTCAGTTCCTGCACTTCAGGTGAGTGATCTTCCCAATTAAAACCTGTGAAAAAAGTTTGAACTGATGACTGCAACCATCTCTGAGCTTGCGCTTCAGGTTTAGTACCATTGGGTGGAGCAGCAGTTATGGCAGTCATCCCAATCTATCTCCCAAACGTAGACGCTTCTCAATATCTCGTGCGGTCGCGCCTTCATTGAGCCAGAAGGCAGCGGCATCAATTCGATCTTGCCCGCCCAACAGGAACTTGCAGTAGGTTTCGCCCATTGAGTAACACTGAATTTCGATGCAGCTCAGTTGCTTTTTCACCATTTCTGTAAAGAAGCCTGCAAATAAGCCTGCGTACAAGTAGCAAACTGGCTTACCCACGTCTCCTAAGGAACGAGCCACGGCTGAGTCAAACAGGTTGATGAACATGAATCCCTGTTTGCGATCGCCCAAGTCTACTTCCCAGCGACCCCAGCCTTGAGAGGTGAACGGCCACCACCAAGTTTCTAGAAGAAACAGCAGGTTAGTCTGGCGCATATTGCGTTCAAACTCTTTCTCAAACCATTTTTCAAAGAAGAAAGAATCTTTCTGGCCCCACTCACAACCAATGGTGTACATGATGGCGGCAGAAGCATCACCGACTTCTTCTTCAAGACCTTCCACCAGGCCAATGATAAAGTCTTCACTGGTCAAGAGGTTTTGGCTCCCGTTCCAATCGACAATCGTGCCGCGATCGGGATCGAACTGAAAGAAATCTTTGAAGCCGTAGTGGTTATGCTTCTTAGCAATTTTGCTTTTAAGGGCTTGGGAGCTGTTAGCTGCGATCACCATAGGATGCTCTTGACAAACTGCAAGTGGACTGAAACAAAAACAAACGTAAAAGTTTTAATTGGCGCTCTCAATCAGCTGACTGACCCGCAAAAATGGCTAGAGCAATGCGGCAAGCTGATATTCAACAAAACTGCGTTCCTAATTTTAAGGGGTTGGGAAACTAGAGGTTGTCGGGTCTTTACAATGCTTAGTCTGTTAGCGTTACGACCAGCTCATTTTCAATCTAAAACGGTCTGAAGCGGCCCTAAAAAAACCTAGCGTCCCTTACTGATTCAATATTCCCTAAACGTTATAAATCTAACAACTGTTAGTAGAGCATTAATGTTCACTGCCAAACTAGTGGTCAGTCAATAAAAGCTTGACAGGCTTCTGGGGTAAGATAGAGCTAGTTGATCGAGTTACCCAGGCAATGCCCAAGAAATACGTTGTGTGTCTCACTGAAATAGAACGGCAGTATCTGGA
>JAHHIL010000033.1 GCA_019358975.1 Trichocoleus desertorum ATA4-8-CV12 | reverse complement strand
GAGCTAGCAGATGGTAAGTGGGTAGAAGAATATTGGAACCGAACAGAACGCTATCTGAAAAAGGTATGGGACAAGCTTGGTGACGGTGCCAAAATACTAGAGCGCTTCAGTGAGCTAGCAGATGGTAAGTGGGTAGAAGAATATTGGAACCGAACAGAACGCTACTGGAAAGGCGTGTGGGCTGATGCTACCGGCACTGCCGATAAAATGCTAGAGCGCTTCAGCGAGCTAGCAGATGGTAAGTGGGTAGAAGAATATTGGAACCGAACAGAACGCTACTGGAAAGGCGTGTGGGCTGATGCTACCGGCACTGCCGATAAAATGCTAGAGCGCTTCAGCGAGCTAGCAGATGGTAAGTGGGTAGAAGAATATTGGAACCGAACAGAACGCTACTGGAAAGGCGTGTGGGCTGATGCTACCGGCACTGCCGATAAAATGCTAGAGAGATACATTGCTCAGTTTGACGGAACAACGATTGTCGAAATTTGGAACAGTGTTGGGGAATACGGAAAATCAGTCTTTGATAAGGCAGGAAAGTTAATCTCAAAAATTGGGATTGGTGTACCAGGACTGCCTGGTTGGTGGCCATTTTAGTGATCCTTGAATTGCTTGATTCAAGACAGCCTCATTGCATAACTAGTAACTACCTTCAAACAATTATTTATGTCAAAGCCAAATCCATCTTTTCAACCAGATAGTGTAAGAGCGATTTCTTCAAAACAATTATTAAATCAAGAAAAAATAACAGACAGAAAACCATCTGCTTCAGAAACAGTACAGATAACCCAACAAGAATCTGCCAACTCAAGCATTAAACCTTCAATTCCAGAATTTTTACCTTCTGGTTCACAACCACCACTCAACTTTGAGTTGGCAGAATACGCAGTACTAACAGCAGAATTTCTGAAGGGACTTCATAGACGTGGCAAACTTTTGCCTTTACTGCGTGAAGCTACTATCGAACGATCTCTGTTGGAATATGCTAATACCTTTGAGATAGAAATAACACCGCATGAACTTCAAAATGCTGCAGATACATTTCGCCAACAGAACGACTTAACTTCCACTATTGAGATGGATGCTTGGCTAGCTCGTGAGCATATAAGCATAGCCGATTTTGAAGATTCCTTACACCGCAATTTACTTATGAGTAAACTTCGCGACTATGTTACTCGGGGCCAAATTACAGTACGCTTCGATGCAGATTCTAGTCGCTACGATCGCGCCTACATACATCAGATTATCGTTCCAAGAGAAGACTTAGCTCAGACATTATATAATCAGCTTAGCCAACAAAATAGTGATTTTGTTCAAGTAGCACGTAATTACTCAATTGAGAAAACGGTGGAGAACCAAGATGATGGGACTAGATTGATTTTTCGTTGTCACTTACCGCTAGATTCAGTTGAAAGTATCTTTTCTGCAAAGACAAATGATGTTGTTGGACCAATTCCTATTTCGTCAAATTTTCACCTTTTTCAAGTTGAGAGAGTTGAACCAGCAGAGCTAGATAACTTTACTGTTGAAAGTATTCGAACAGAACTGTTTGATAGTTGGCTTAACGAGCAATTTCATGATGTTCGTATAGACGTCCAACTCCTAAAGCTTATTCCATAAATTTGGGTGATTCTCTAGAATTTCAATTTGCGTGACGTTAACTAGTAAATAATTCATAAGGGCAAGCGGTCTAAATCTCCTAAAAGATGTGGGGTTATAAAGTGTCAGTTGGCTTGACTGACCACGAGATGCGTAACGAGATTCATATGATTAAGATAGGTCTAGGTTTTAGGCTGTTCAACCAATTCTGCACGGGGTGCGTGTCACCTTCTTGAGAGAAAAACTAGGCTAGGAGAGAAGCCTACTCTCCAACTGTCTTATGACTCCAGAAGATCAAGCACAACTACAACAGAGTATTGATACCATTGCCCAGATTTTGTATCGCAATACCCCTGCCGAGCAGCTGCAAACATTGGAAGGGATTGAGCAAACGATTCGCCAACAGACCCAGGAACGGGTGTTGCCTCAACTGGGTGTTTTTTTATTGCAACAGCGACTGCAACCACAGAAGGATACCAGCGAACGCTAAAGAGCTTTTTAGGAACATTGTGCATCACCAGCCAACAGGCTGAACGCTTACAGGTCAAGTCAGGCAGTCATCTCAGCCCCATGTTGGAGAGATGTTGTTTGCGAGTCAGTGCGAATGTGTCGTACCAGCGTACAGCCGCAGACATCGAACTGTTGACTGGGATGCGGGTGAGTGCGAAAACCCAACAACGACTTGTGCAGCGTCAGTCGTTTGAACGCTCCCCGTCACAAGCAGAAGTGGAGGAAGTCAGCATTGACGGTGGGACAGTGCGATTAATCGTGGAGCCAGGGAAAGAACCCCGCTGGAAGCAGTACAAAGCTATACATCTGTCCCCAGAGAAGCTTCATGGAGCATGGTTAGATGACAATGGAGCCTTATTGGAGTGGCTCAATGAGCAACCGCTCTCTGCGGTTGTGACGTGTTTAGGAGATGGACATGATGGGATTTGGAATTTGTTTGAGCAGGTCAGAGGGGAGGTCGAGCGTCGTGAAATTCTCGATTGGTATCACTTGATGGAGAACCTGGAAAAAGTTGGCGGGTCACTCAAGCGTTTGGCGCAGGCTCGTTCCTTGCTTTGGCAGGGAAAAGTGAATGAGACCCTAGCATTGTTTGAGGAGTGTCAAAAGCACCAAGCTCACTGTTTCCGTCAGTATCTACGAAAACATCATCATCGCATTGTCAACTATGATCATTTGCAAGCGGAGGGCATTTGCTCAATTGGTTCTGGGGCCGTTGAATCAACGGTCAAACAAATTGATCGGCGACTCAAAATTTCAGGGGCACGATGGAAGCCAGAACATGTGCCAAAGGTTTTAGCTCATCGTTGTGCTTATCTCAATAACCAGTTGTAATCTATTTTTCTCTCAAGAAGGTGACACGCACCCTTCTGCACGCTTGAGGAAATCCTAAACAGTCTCACCCACCAATAACTAACCATATAGAATCCATTTGACATCTTTACGAGTTCTTAGAAAGCAAGCGGCTGCAATTGCCCTACATCATTCTTCGGCAGGCGATCATCAAACCACTAGATACAGAAAAGTCAGGTTATAACCCCGATATGGTTGTTCTAGACCAGCCCGCATTGGCTGAAGAATGCCTCTGGAAGAAGCGTTCCACCATTACCCAAGGTGAATCAGTAGACATTGTGAAATGACAATTATGATTGGCTGCTCACAATTAAAAATCTTGCCCTTTCCTATCAGCGATCGCGCCAAGAAAATCATGATGACAATTAGCCTGCATTCCTGGCTCTGAAGAGGTTGTGGCTTGACGGATAATTGACGCGACCTAAATGACAATTATTGAAGGGGCAAGATTTTTAATTGACGCGACCAGCCAATCTAATCGATGCCTTATAAGACATCCTGCATAAATCATGAGGGGTGTGCCAATTCGTAGTTGAGTAGCCCAGCAATTAGGTTTAAGCGTAGGCCAAACCGCTTTCTGCGGTTGCGATAGCGTCCTGAAAAAATGCGAAAGATTTTGAGGCAACGAATCACATGCTCCACTCTCACCCGCAGTCGAGCTAAGGCCCGATTATGTTGCTTTTCCTCTTTAGCTAGAGGTTGCTGACATCGTTTCTCAGCGGGAGTACAAGCCCCACAATGACGTTTGGCAAAGCCTTGATACCCTCGGTCGGCTAAACACACTTGAGACGAGACGAACGGCAAGCGCCTGCGCTTGAGCAGCTTAAAGTCATGGGTTCTGCCCGTGTCTAGCGCCGTACAAATAATTTGTTCGCTTTCAAACTCCACCACCAACTGTGCTTTTAGCGTGTGGCAGCGCTGCTTGCCACTGTAGTAGCGTCTTTGTTTTTTTCTAGGGCGGCAAAGTCAACTAGAGCAATAACTACAAATTCCGATAAGGTATGAACTGAGTGCAACGAGCCGAGACGTATGGCGCGAAACAGTCCCCAACCAATACCAACGAAAGCGAAAGGGCTCAAGTGTGCCCGTCGCAAGTGCCCCAGCTGTGGTAGCTCCATGTGGCATGCCTATGACAACTATCGTCAAGTCCGCACCCTTCAAGGCGTAGTGCAACTGCAACTACAAATCCGTCGCTGTCCTCACCCAAAGTGTGAGCGTTACCATCAGCCCTATCGCCCCGAAGCTAAAGGCAAATGGGCGCTGCCCCAACAAGAATTTGGCTTGGATGTGATGGCCTTGATTGGAGCCTGGCGCTACCAAAACCATCGAAGCGTGCCTCAAATCCACCAACAGTTGCAACAACGAGATATCTGCATTAGTGAACGCAGCGTCAGTAACCTGTTAAAGCGCTATGACGAATTGCTCGCCCTCAAGTTAAGCAAATGTGAGGCTTTGAAAGCTCGGCTCACTCATCAGCAGCGAGTGATTCTGGCCATTGATGGATTGCAACCGGATATGGGGCATGAAGTGTTGTGGGTAATTCGCGATTGCCTGAGTGGAGAGATTCTGCTGGCACAGACATTGCTGTCAGCGACCACTGATGACCTGGCCAGCTTATTCAAGCAGGTGAAAGCAAGTCTGAGTGTTCCCGTTGTCGGGGTGGTCAGTGATGGGCAGCAATCGATTCGTAAAGCGGTAGCGATGGCTTTACCTGAGGTTGCTCATGGGCTGTGCCATTTCCAGTATCTGCGCGAAGCGGCGAGGGAGATTTATGCTGCAGATCGCCATGCCAAGAAGGAACTCAAGAAACGGGTGCGGGGCGTACGAGCCATTGAACGCTCTCTAACAAAGGGTGATGATGCCATAACAGAGGTGATAGAGGGATACTGCCAAGCGGTGCGCTCTGCTTTAACCGATGATGGTCGTCCACCGTTGGATGCAGCGGGATTACGATTGCACCAAAGACTTCAGGCAATTGAGCAAAGTCTCGAACAACTCGAACAAAAGGGGGCTTCCTCAAGCTCTCGTCAAATTGAAAATGAAATTGAGTTGCCGGGTACTCAAGTACGTCGTCGCTTGAGCGGATTGCTGGGTGCAATCTCAGGCAGGATCGCTCAAGCCGGAGTGCTGACCCAGGCGCTAGAGCAGTTTCTCAAGGTGACGCGCAGTTATTGGCCGGGATTGTTTCATTGCTATGACGTTGAGGGCTTACCCAGAACGAACAACGACTTGGTACATCTCTTTGGTCAGTGGCGACATCACCAACGTCGCTGTACGGGACGTAAAGTCGCTCCTGCCACCGCCGTCACCCGGGGTTCAGTACAGCTGGTTGCTGCTGTGGCGACTCAGCGCCGTTCCTATTCGGCGGCTGAATTAGCGACAGTTAATCCTGCGGATTGCAGCAGTTGCGAGCTCAGCTAAAACAGCATCAGCACAAGCGCGTTCAGCAACGTCGATTCCGGCAAGATCCGGCTCGTTACCTCGCGGTTCTAGAGCAGAAATTTCTCCAGCTAGTTTTGCCGCCCTAGTTTTTTTGGGGCGTCAGCAGGTCTTCCACTTTTCTCACAGTCCGCCCGACTGTAGTTTCGTGCAACCCCCAACTCACACCGATGTGAAACTGACTGCGATACTCTCTCCAGTAGGCCAAGGCGACTAAGACCTGGTCTTCGACCCTCAGCTTTGCTTGTCCCCCTCGGTGGCCTTGCCGATTTAGGTGAGGGCGTACCAGCTCAACCATCTCCTGGAAAGCGCCACGACTCACACCGCACCAACGCTTGAATTCAGAATTTGCTAGATGCTCTGACTCCTGGTATCGCATAGCTACTTCTGGAAGTCATTCCTATCTAGAATTTAGCCTGCTTTTCCTGGCTGCAATTGTCAACTGTCACACGCTTTCCTGTTTATGCAAGATGTCTCATCTACAAAAGACCACAGTTCGCCCATCCGCAAGACTAAGCGTCTCTTGTCTTTAGGTTCCACCTGCGCTTGCTGTGGCACCCCCTGGTAATAACAATTGACGTAGCTTTGCAACCAGCTCTCACAAACCTGCACCGCACGAGCAATCCCAGCTAGAGGAACTCGCTCCAGTAATAACCGCTCAATCATCGCTCTGCTATCAGGATCAATGGGCTTCCACTGCGGGTTCTCGACAAACTGACGACCACAATCCCGGCATTCGTAGTTTTGTTTGCCTCGACGAGTGGTGCCGTTTTTCATTACATCATAGGAGCTGCAAGTGGGGCAAATCAAATCGGGTTTCATCGCTAAGAATTTGGGGTAAAACTCGACTACTAGCTATTTTTCTCTATCCTTTACTAAATGGCACTACCTGCATTAGTACTGAGTTTGATTACATCAGTAAATCTATATAACGAAACCTAGCAACAGTAGGGTTTGCGAATAGAATTAGTGAAAACACTGAAATAAGAGTTCGTAACACCTATTGAAATGGATACATTCCACCTTTAATTTGAGGTTTATATCCAAGTTCTAACCATGCTGTTAGAACAATATGCTTCTCAATGTTAAAACTCGTACCCAAGATGGAGAATGGAGGAGTTTAATATGGGCATTGTATATAATCGCTCATCCCGAGATGTATTTGTTGTTGGAACAGATACGGGATCTGCAATTGCTCATGTACTTGGTCCAGGTAGAAGATCTCCCGACAATGTTGATATTGATGGTGTAAGAGGTCGATATAACCAGATCAGTGGATGGGATTCCTGGTGGAAAATACCTGATCCAAACCTACCTGACATTCTTGATGATGGTGGAAACCTTAAAATAGTTTGCTCGGCCTGCTTTAGAGTAGGTGATAATCAATTTGGGAATATTACCTATAATTACGACTCCGGTTGGGGTTTATCCATTGCGAACTGTTTGTTTACAGATATTCTCGTTGATACAATGGGGTTGGCTGATGATGGTTCTGAGATGAATGCCCTTCGTAGCTTGAGAGAATATCTTCTTACATCTAACTATGGCAATTCAATTGTTAGAGAGTATGAGAATGCTTCCGCTCTATATATCAACAGCCTTTCTCAGGATTCTGAAAAGTCTACTATAGTAGCTGAGATAGCTTCACCAATTGCCATGGAAATAGTTGAACAAGCAAACAAAAAGGACTATCAAAAAGCGATTGACGCTTGGAGAAAATTGCGTTCAAGTTTAGAAGTCAAACTGCAAATGCTAGAATATTAACTGTTACCAATTTCAGTAGTCCAAAATTTTTCCTGCTGAATCAGACATAATATTAAAGCGATTGTGTCATATTTTTGTATTTTTTGGTGTCTAATTTTTCACCAAGAAACGCTATCAAAAAATATTGGGCTAGACCCGATTCACTGCTTTCTCCCTCATCCTAAAGACTGTCTCTGCTCGTTTTGTAATTAGTCGAGAGTGCCTTAAATGCCTTGAGTACTCTCTCGGCTTATTCCCACTTGGAGATTAAATTATGGAACAACATGGCTCAGAGAAGGAGAGTAACCAGGCTAGAACTGATGCCTTCTCTCCCAACTCCCCTACTCGGACCAAGTTCGTGAATGGGCTCAGGACTTTTGCCCTTCATGCGGATGAAAAATCAGATGAGATAGGAAATTCAGGACCCTTTTTTACTCTGGCAGCTCCGTCTGTTCCTCTCGCTGCTCTATCTCCTGAGTCTGCTGCTCAGCACTATCTGCGACAATCACTGTCAAGTAATGCCATTTCCCAATTTAAGGCGGAAGAGGTAAATGGTGTCTCACCAGAGTTCAAAAGTCTAGGAGTAGAAGTCGTTTCCTTAACCGATACTCAGATAGTCAAATTTCGCCAATACTATCGCAAAATTCCAGTCTACGGCACGCTTGTCACTATTGAATTGGGCAAGGACAATAATCTCGTTGCCATCAACTCGTCACTAGGAAGCCCCGTTAACGTTGATCACATTGCGCGAATCTCGCCAATGCAAGTCATAAATATCATTCGCCAGATTGCAGGATATGGAGCACAACCCCTAGATGTTGTCCCTCGTCTTATTTACTATTACGACTCCGCTGCCTCTCGATGGCGGCTCTCGTACCTCACAGAGGATGTCCTTAAGCGGATGGTAGATGATACAAAGTCGGTTCATGGGCTTCCTCAGTTAGCCGATTACATAATTGATGCTCATACAGGTGAGGTTGTTGCAGAACTTCCACGTACGCAAACTGCTGAGGAGGTGGTTGAGGAAGTTGGGATTATCGATGTTCTTGGCAGGCCTCGGACAATTGCTTGTGTGAGTGATGGAACTAAGAAGCAGTTGGTTGATCGGAACTACAACGTTCACACCCATGACTTCAAGTACCTTGATATTGAGCTGCAAAACCAAGTTCTACCTGGGGATTATGTACTCAACCCACCAGAGCCATGGGATCAAGGTGCAGTAAGTGCCCATGCTAATGCTACCGAAGTTGCCCGCTTCCTTCGAGAAGTGCTTCGACGGAACGGTCTCGATAATCAGGGTGAACCGTTTGTCTCTAGTGTTAACTGTCGATACTGGCGACACAGCACAGACGCAACCAACAAAGAGTGGCGAAATGCTGCCTGGATCGGTAGTCAAATGGTATATGGGCAGCGAAGGGTCGGAACTGATCTACGGTCTTATGCTGCCGCTATGGATGTAGTTGCCCACGAGATTTGCCATGGGCTCACTGATCGTACGAGTCGGCTCCAGTACCAGGGACAGTCCGGTGCCTTAAACGAATCTTACTCAGATATCTTCGGGATCATTATCTCTAACTTTCACGAACCGAATCTTAGCGCATGGAACTGGGAGATGGGGGAAGATCTGGATGAGACTGGTATTCCGATGCGGGACTTAAGTAGTCCGCCCCGATACAATCAACCAGAGCATATGGATAACTACGTTCAGACAATGAACGACCACGGCGGAGTACACACGAATAGCGGAATTCATAACAAGGTAGCTTATAATCTTCTCACTGCTAAGGCAGATAGTGGAGAGTTCTTGTTCGACCCAAAGTCTGTTATTCAGATTTTCTATCTTGCTCTTACTCAACATCTATCTCGGACATCTGGATTCAGTGATAGTAGGCGGGGTGTCAAACTATCTGCCTATAGCCTTTTTCGAGGAGATCCATCTCGGGATGAGAAGCTTGTGGCTGTTGATAAAGCTTTTAATGCCGTTGGCATTGAGTAGTAGAAAAGATGGTATCAGGAGTGCGGTGTGTTTAGATTGTCACTATAAAAACTAGTAGGGCATTTGGCATGAGGATAGCCATTTTTTGCAAACTTTGTCAGGCTAGAAGCGTCCTCTAGGCCAAATCGCCATGACTCGTCGCCAGAAACACCCCTTGCGGGATCTGAGCCCTAAAGAACAACAGGAGCTAGAACGAATTGCTCGTGCGACCAGTGAATCAACCAGCCGTGTAGCTCGTGCAAAAGCTCTACCTGCCGTTTCTCAAGGACACAGTTATACCGCTGCTGCTCATGCCTGTGGACGACGTTCAGGAGATGCGGTAGCTCAATTGGTGGAGCGATTTAACAATGAGGGATTAGCGGGGTTAACGCCTCGTCGTAGGGGTGGAGCCAAGTTCCTGTATGAGGCTCCACAACGCCAGCCAATTCTTGAGGTGGCACAGCAACAACCAGATCTTGCTGTGGACGGCGCTTGCCAATGGCCTTTGGCAGCATTGCAAGGCTGAGTACTTACACAATTTGGCAAGTGTTACATCAGAGTGGACAGCGTTGGCAGCAAAGCCGGAATTGGTGCAAGACGGGAACAGCTCTGCGTCGTTTTAAAAGTGGTCTGGTCCTCGTAACAGACCCAAATACAGAAGCTAAAAAAACTTGATTGAACAAGCCTATCGTACCGCAGAAGTAATGGGTGTGAAATGACAATTATGATTGGCTGCTCATAATTAAAAATCCTGCCTTTTCCTATCAGCGATCGCTTACTTCTGGGTCATCAGAGGGAGGGGTGCTCCTCCTTGCCTGTGTTAAACAATGCAACTCGCTAAAGTATTGAACTCTTTTGGCTCCAGCGATCGCTCGCCTTTTTCTAGCAGGGAACCTTACGAATCGCTAAATCTGCTGCTTTCCTACTCTTGCCATTCCATAAAAGATGGCACTGCATCAGAAGCACAGTCTAGTGGCTTAGCAACCCAAAAGAGTTCCTTGGCCTCTCGTCGAGGATGATTCAACTGTGCTGTGCAGCATCTGATTTAGGCTTATTCAATCCGTAGAAGTTCATGCCACGAATCCCAAATGCTTCAGGACCGGCGGCGGCACTAGTTTGAAAACCTCCGTTAGCAGGGCTGGATCATCTTTCGCTGCTGCCACCATTTCCTGTACGTCGCTTAAACAATCAGGCTTAAACCAAGCAGCTAGAGAATTGGAAGAGGAAAACAATAACGCTGTTCCTTTATTATTACGGTCACTGTTTACCGTATCAGAAGGATACACTTCAGCAACTCTAGCCGCATCTCGAGCGAGCCATGCCGCAAAAACAGCCTCTCGACCATCTTCGTGCCCCACAACTTGATACACTCGTGTCTGTTTGCCTCTCTGCCCAGGCTGTCCTATCATCTCCAGCCGTAGCCCTAACTTCTTTAACATCTGCCGGGTAATGGTGACGGGGGAGGCATTGGGATTAATTTTGATGCCAAATAGCGCTTTCGTCTGCCATTCGTTGACCGTCAGCCTCTCTTTCAGCTGAATCAAGTCTGTATCGGAGTTACGCAGTTCACGGTCCGGACGCAACAACTCCAGAATGCCTAGGCGCTCCATTCCAACAATCTGCTGAATCAGTAAGGACCCTTTCAAGTCAGGCAGCCAGACTGTGCCATTGCCACTCGCGATCGCGTTTTGCAAAATACGACTGTCTCGCTCCTCCAAGTACTGGCGACCAAGGGATAAGTAGTAGTGCAGGCGAAGTTGAGGCAGCCAACCATTGTCATCCTTCTCGGCTAAGTCACCCGTCACCTCAATGCCATAACGTTGATGGAGCTGATGCTTGCGAAGTTGAAATCGTTCCGTATCAGTCTTCGCTCGTTGCTGCTCTAGAACGGCAGCTTCTGCATCGGTAATTGCCTCTGCCTGCTCTATACCTAAACATTCTTCCCGGTGCCCTGCGGTGGCCTCTTGCTTCATGGCATCCCTTTCCTGTTTCAGTTGGTCTGACTCAGCTTCTGGCTCGGGGATCATGCATAGGAGGATATGTCCTTCCTCCTGAAGCCCGTGCAAGACAGTGCCTCGGTACTTCAGCATGCCCGCATTGATACGACAGGCCATCCGCGCCCAGGTGCGTTCATAGACTGGATCAACAGGGGTGGCAATATCATCAAAATCAGCATTCATCAGCAGCTTTAAGGCAATCCGGACTGCTTTTTGTTGGCTCTTGAATAAGCTGTTAGGATGAATCGCCCCATTGCCGATGCGAGAAGAGCCACAACGAGCGATCCATACATGGCGATCGACGGGCTCCCTTAGACGTGCTAGGGTTTGGCGCACTGAATCGGTGGCTCCCACTCCCTGGAAGCAGCCCCAGACGCTATCAAAATGCCCAACTAGGTCAATGGAGACTCCGGTTTCAATTGATGGTGAAGCGATTACAATGTCATATTCTCGCAGCACTTCATTGAGTTTAGAGATGCAGCCATAAGCTGGATGCTGAGGATTGCTGATGGTCTCACTATCAATTCTGAGGATGCGTTTGTCGGGAAATAGACGGCGCAGGTTGCGTTCAACATTGCGAGTGCCCCAGGTAGACTGAGGCTTCTGAGCACTGAGTTGGATCAAGACGGCTTTGCAGGTGGTTTGCAAATGCGCTTTCAAGCGGCTGTACCAGAGGGCTGGGGTCGTCTGGTCGTAGTGGTAAATGTTAGCGCCTTGCTCCGGCTTCCAATCGTTGCGCACAATCCAAGGAGTTAGCTCTGGCTGTCCCGTTACCCCCTTAACCAGGTCAATGGAGAGGTCTGTGAGGTCAGCATCCGATAGGATCACCCGCCCTTTGCCATTGGGATGAAGTGCATTGATCAACAGTTGCTTCAATTCCCGCAGCACCGCCACCCGATGGCGCTTAACCTCAGTCGCGGCGTTGAGCGTGTGCCAAATGACTTGCTCTGCTTCGTCCATAATGACGAGCGGGTCTTTCCAGTGCTCCGCTTGAAATTTTGCTTGCGACTGCGGATGCAAGGAATCCACGCAGACACCGTACCCCAATAGGTCTCCGGTCTGGGAGTCACGGATTTCTGTGACGTAGTTGATACCGAAGCGATCGCAGAGGGCTTGACCGAGTTGAATGCGATGGGTGAGGATCAAGACCCGTTGCCCCCGCTCAATCGCCGCTTGAACTAGAGCGATCATCGCTTCTGTCTTCCCCGTCCCTTTGGGCGCTTTGAGGCAAATGAGCCGGGCGGAGTCTGGAATGAAGAGCTCCCCGAGATAGCGCTGGTTCACAACCACTTGAGCTTGATAGGTCAAAGAGCGGTAAGTGTGAACCAGCCACTGCTCCAAGCTCAACGCTTGCTCATAAGCTCGGTTCCAAGCCGCTCGTCCCTGGTTCACAACCAAGTCGTCCACGCCTTTGCCTTGCTCTTGGTCCCATTGCGCGATCGCCACTGTGCCACCTGTCTTCGCTAGCAGGCCAGCCAACCCCGACAGTGCCCTCGTGACCTTTTGCCGAGTCTGCTCTTTCACGTCTTGGTCAAAGCCGAGGATGTGTCGCCTGCCGCTTTGGCAGAAGCGCTGCACATCAGGAATCAGATAAGGTAAGACGGCATTACCCAAGGCATCCTTACTGCGATGCCCGCCATAAACGCCAAACAGGGCGATCGCCACATAGCCATCACTGAGCAAGCACAACGCTTTCTTACCGCCTTCAGTCCAAATAATCGGAATTTCTGGATGCTCCTCCAACCAGCGCCAAAAGCTTTCGCCTTCAGGAGGGCAGTCACAACCATAACGGGCAGCAATTTTTTGGCGAGTGGCCTGGTCGATGGCTGGCAGATAAGCGCGGCTCCCACCCTGGTAAACGCTTTCGTATTTGCGGAACTGTCTCTTTGTGGCGTCCCAGTTGGGGCAAGCTAACTTCGCTTGCCAACAGCTCCCGTCCTCATTGAGGAAGAGGGCTCCATACTGACTGCTATTAGCTTGGTGGCGGAAGCGGCGGAATTGCCAGTTGAGAGCGTCATGCAGGGGTGTTTCTACCTCTCCTCCTGGCAGTTGCTTCAGGTCTAGCTCGACGGCGATCGCTGCTTCAAACAGTTCGGGATCAATCCCTGATCCCTGACAAAATTCTTGTTCAATCTTGTCTCTGAATGCCTCTAGCGATCGCGGCACCTGACAGGAGGTAGTCGGCAGCGATCGAGCCTTGCGCCCAAAACCTAGAACCCGAGAGCGGTTCATTGTCCACCCCCTTGGCTTTGGCAGGGGGCTGCGAACCAAGTGAGAACAACGACCCACCCACAGGCGGCAGAGCAAAGGTTAGCCTCTAGCTCTAGATCGGTGATGCTGATGGGTTCCTGCCGCTTGAGGCAAGCTCCGTCAGGATGTGAAAGGGTTGCTGGATTTGCTGTTTCTGGCTCAGGCTGAATTGCAACTTGGTGGACAACGTAGCATGCAATCCACTGAGCTTGAGGAGAGTGGGATTGCGTTGGGGTTGATTTGGGATTGGATGGAGACTGAGGCTCTCGCAGATCCTCAGAAGCTCCAAATAGTAAAAGTTGTGGCACTTGGAAGTTCCTTTGATTTGTGGGGGGTCAAAGGAACCAGAGTCACCGAGATTAACAATCGAATCGAAGCCCCACTCTCTGTTTAAGAGGTGGCTTCGTCAAATCTTCAAAGATCGCTGAAAGTTGCGTCATATAAGCAATCCAGTGATATCCTGATGCAATCCCATAGAAGATGGGTTAGGATTGAAGACGAGGGCATCCAAGCCCTTCCGATTGAACGTCGGGTTTTGCTGGCGAGCAAAAAATTAAGACCCTGGTTCCGCTTATCGAACTCCCTCTGTCGATACCCGACGTTGGGAGTTCAAACTTTTAAACAATCTAAACTGCTTCTTCCTGTGACTGACGGTGAGCGAGATACGCTCGCATGAATTCAATCACCTGAGTTTGGTGGATCACATAGAACGCTCCTCCTTTCTCTCTGCGGATAAATAAAAACTTTTGATTATCTACGTTAGCGTACAACTGTTCTTGGTGATCGTCTAATCGAGTTTGCCCCCAAACAATTAAAACTTTTGCCATCGGTCTACGACTCCCTTTGGCAGTGCCGCCAAAGAAATTGCGCCTGTTTTTTCTCAGCCAAAACTCTTGCTCTGCCAGATCATCGAGAGGGTCAGGCTTCCATCGGCTCATGCCCTTCTGACCCCGCTTATGATACAGAGCTTCTTTGTTCTGGTTATAAACAACCGTTGACTCACCGTGAGAGCGAATGGCGAAAAGTAGGAATTCCTTGCCTGGGAATCTAACAATCAAGTCAATCGGTTGAGCTTTGGGAGTTTTGTGGAGGGGTAACATCTCTACGCCCAACTCCTCAAAATTCTCCAAAATCAACTTCATGAGTTTGATCAGACGGGCCACTTTTTCCAGTCTGACCATCGGTTTCCATGCTAAAAGCAGTCCGAGTAAACCTATTGAGAAGGTAGTCAAACCAGTCAGAATGGAGCTGAACCCGATTGAAGTAATGACGGCGGATAGCTCGTCCTTCTCTAACTCAAGTTTTTGAAGGGCTTCCCGGTTGTCGAAAGGTGCAACGTACTCGGCTACTTCCTGCTCCTGAATCCTTTCTTGGAGCGTTTCCAGCTCTTTGAGGACGGCCCAGTTATCAATCGTTTCAGGGTAGTCCTTGCTTGGCGTTTGCAGGATAGGTGTCGTTGACATTAACTCTGACTCCTTTCAGTTGAGCAAACCTGATTGGCTGTCAAGTTTAAGCATTTGAAGGCCGGAGACTGAATGGGGTCATCTCCTCGCACCAATTCATACCGCTCCTCAGTCTGAGCACAGATGTCGATATATTCCTCAAAGCTCACTCTTGGTCTAACAACTGCTTGTGTCATAGCGATCGCTCCTGCACTCCTGCAAACATGCTTATGCCCTTGCTGCCAGAACTTGAGTTGTGGTGAGGTTTAGATCAGGAAAGACGGATGAAGCGACTATCTCGCTCTCCACAAACTCCCTGCCCTCATAAATCCCCTCATCGAGATTAAAAACTGTGACCTTTCCCTGAATGGGGTCTACCACCCAATACTCAAGGATATTGAGTACCGCATACTCAGCACGTTTTGCTTTGTAGTCTTGGCTTTGAGTACTCTCACTCACAACCTCAGTGACTAGGATCGGAGGTGGTTCATACAACTCAATCACTGCTTCGCGGTCGAGCATAGCCTCCCACTGCTCTACTGCAAGAACTACTACATCAGGAATTCTGGCAGTGTCCCATCGCCCAGCACGGGGAGAACGTACCCCGATTGAAAACAGCTTGGAAGTCCAAGGCTTGCTTTGGCGTGAAATTTCAGCTTTGAAGTTGTCATTGAGAAAGTCTGCGATCGCGCCGTGCTTCCCTTTGCCGATGCTCATTGGGATTAATTCCCCGTCTACCAATTCATAACGGGTGTCAGTCCCATCGTTGTAGGTGAGCCACTCAGTAAAGGTAAATCGTTGCTTAACTACTGCTTGTGTCATAGCAATCTCCTATACCCCTACAGGTTTGGCTATATCATTCATTCCCAGGTTCCAGGAAACGTGATAACTGTTTCCAAGTTCGTCTACAAGTAGTTTGTAACGATTAACAAACTCAATCCAGCCAGCTTCGGAATTTAGTCCTAATTCTGGATCAAACGACCTCCATTTGTACTCAATCCAGCTATTTGGATTGTTTGGTTCTATCTCCTGCTTCCAGTTTCGATCGAAATCGTTAAGATCACCTGGATGCCAAAAGTTCTCACGTTTCCAACTGACTGCTTTTTTGACTCCAGCTCCGGCTGTAAAGTCTGCGCTCTTTTTAGCATTAGCGCAGGACATCGCTACCTGCTGATTATCAGCAACTCGCACGATACCACCAGCTTGTGTCGGATTTTCTAAAAACCAACCAATTTCTCTATATAGGCAAGGAGACAGAGATAGCGCATAAATCTCTACTAATGGATTTTCTGGATCAAGAATTAGTGTTTCTTCGCCCATACTGACCTCTGATTCAGCCATTGTTGCAGGAATTCGATAAGCGTTGCCGCCTGGATACTTGATCAAGGTTGCCGCTTTACCAAATTTTTTTGCCCACTCTGCTAGTGTTTCAGGTTCGAGTGAAGCAAGTTTAAAGGCTTCAGTTTGAGACGGTACGGACAGCAAAAAACATTCTGGGCTAAATCCAATCCCCCACTGGTTATCACCGAAAATTTTCGCAACGAGATGTTCAAGTTCCATTCGTCTGCCCTTCTTTCTTGTTGCTGTTGCCACGACGGACGCGATCGCGTAGTTCCATCAAAACTTCTGTTGGAACGCCCAAATCGTGAGCTAACGTTACCAACTGTCCATTAGTAGGCAACTCACCACACGCCAGTTGAGTCAGAAACCCTTTTAAGTCAGCGGGCGGGAGTAATGGTGCTTTCTCTTCAGCAGGTGGAACCCTACCATTCTCTATTGCCTCGCGCACTGCCGTTTCAACGATCCAATTTGCAAGACTCGTGGGGCGATTACCTTCTGACTCAGCCCATCGCTCTAAAGCCTCCAAAATTCCTGGAGGGAGAGACAAGAATATTCGCTTCCCTCGGTCCTTGCTCACATCGCTGATTCATAACTACTCCTCTAGTGTAGGGGCGAACGATAGAAAGATCACCAAATGGCTAGAATCTAGCAATTATTATATCCGATTTATAGCCATTTTATATCCAATATGCTAACTTGAATCGTAAGCGAACAAAAAGTTAGTCGTAGCGAGTGTCCCGAGCACCTTACGACCGCTTACGACTTTTCACTATGGAGAATATGAACAGTGGCTAAGTTCTTTGACCTAAGTAGCTCTGAATCGGCCCAAGCCTTCGAAAGACTTGACTCTGCGACCTTGCAAAATCGTTCCTACGAGTATTCGCACGACCCTGCTACGAACGAGAACTCGGACGGGTGCGAACAAGGCTTTGAGGAGGCTGAACTGCCTAAACCTCGGTTTAGCAATAGTGAGGAGTTGCTGAAGATTGGGCATTGGAAACCGACGGAGCCTCAGTTTTGCAAGGCGATCGCGGAACATTACCAGCAAGGGAAGCGGACGATTCAGAAATGGTTTGTGGATCTCAGAGAAATTGCGCCTTGGTTGGCTGAATCCGAGTTGCGTCTGAGCGACGATCGCTATACACCTCTGGCTGTTGACCTTTTGGGCGATCGCTACTTTGCGGGCTCGAAAAAGAAGTGGGCGCAAGTGCTGACGGAACGCTTTGGCGATCGCGCCGCTACCTCGCATGCCCCTGGTCCGGAAGCCCCAGCAATTCGCCCAGAAGTTTTACCCCGAGAGGGTCAGCCAACGTCTGTAGATCGCACTGCGGCCTCATCCCTCGTTCCCACAGGTGTGAACTATTTGACTGCGCTGGAGGAAGAAGAGGCGGAATTGCAAGCTCTGGAAGTGCAGGAAATCGAGCTTTTGAATCGAATGCAGCAAAGCTACACTCGCCTAAACCAGAATCAAGCCCAGTGGGACAGAACCGCAGACCTGAGACGACAACGCTTACTGCGGCAAACCCGCTTAGAAGCGGCTGCCCTAGCGACAGAGCTAGAAGCTGAATTTGAGAACACCTTGCGAGAAACCCAGTATCGGATTCAGCGCGGCAATGTTCCAGCGCCGGGAAAGCCGCAAGCGCAAAACTCCCCCTCGCAATCAGCTTAATTGTCCTGACATTGGTTTCAATCCTGGCACTTTGGGCGATCGCTCCAGTGCTCTCATCTTTGCAAATACCGCAAGTTCCACCCCACACTGGCTCAACCCAATGGAACGCTTCACCCCTACCGAAACCCTAGCTTTCCAAAATTTAGCGCTCAACACTGCTGTAGAGGAGGTGGAACGTGCTGCCGTGAGTTGTGAAATTGCTGGCTTTGCGACCTCAATCGCGACCCAGGAAACCCAACTTGCCTTCATTCGCTACCAGCAAGCCAGAATTGCCCTTGCCTCCAGAATCCTGCGCTCTCAAACTCCATGCCCCTCTGCCAGCGAGCTGACGACGCTCCCAGCAGCAATTCAAACTCCATGAATCACCATGATCAACACAACTTCTCACCCCACGATCGCCTTAGAAATCACGCTTCCAGAGCCACTCTTTGACCAACTGCAACGAGTGCTAGACACTCATCCGACTGAGAGCTTCGACAGCTTGACTCACAAAGCCTTAACGACCTATTTGCAACACCTCAAGCAACTGGAAAGCAACTGAACCACCCTGGCGATCGCCCAATTCACCCAAATGGGTGACTATCTCTTTAAAGCCCTGCTACTGGAGCCTTTCAACCATGCAAGAGTATCTACAGCAACTCATTCCCCATCCCCAGATGGGCTACTTATTCCCCCATCGATCTGCGGTTGCCGCCTTTCGAGTTCCCAATGAATACCAATTGAATAAGCATCGTCCCAAGCTGGCCGAGAATCAGCACTGGTTCAAGATCAGGGGCAATGATCACATCGATCGCGTTTTCTACTCCTTAGCTGGCCTGCTGTTGCTCGCTGATTTAATCGCAACGCCGCAAGCTCAAGCGTTTAAGCAAGCTCTAATACAGCACTGCCAAGGTGGAGCAATGGTCAAAGCGTCTCCCAACTTCCTGTACCAGCCTCCCAGCATTTCAACCGCGCTGTACGCAGAGCCCATTGATCAAACCACGTTTAAGTCTGACCCAGCTCTAGATGAATCCCTAACCCCAGCTGATGCGGCTTATGCGATCGCTCAGTACTTTCAGCCTCAAACTTCTTGGGGAGTTGAGCCTGCGATCGCACCCTCTAGCACGACTGCTGCCGAGATACATCAGAACTCGCAAGAGACAGCTGCTCTGATTTTTCAAGCGCAACGGGTTGCGAGTGAGCAAATCTTCCAAGCCCAGCGGTTAGTAACAGAGCAACAAAAAACGCCAGATGTTCAGGTCACGGTTCACTTTTGGCGCAAATGGAATGCTTGGGTGGACCAACAAGACATTTTTGCCTTCTCGTTGGTGGCAGCAGGAATGATTGGGCTGGCAGGTTTCGGAAGTTGGTTGCTCGTGAGCAGCGCGATTCGTCATGCGCCCGCTCCTGCCTCTCACTACAGCCCTCAAAGCTACTGGAGGTAAGCAGTGGGAATGACGACCTTCATCGCCACATTGTCGAACTTCCACCTCCGCGATCGCTCACTCCCTAAAACTCATTGCCGACATCTTAAAGAGGAGATTTCCAATGGCAGACTCTTCCCGCAAATCTCGTTCCCGTTCCGCTAAGAATGGCGCTAGTTCTAATCCGGTGGATGCGATCCTTTCGCCCCTCACGGGTGGCAGTCACGGAGCCGTGGCTAATTTCAACCTGGGGGAAGTAGATCACGGTTTGAACTTTCCTGAATTCAACCCCAACGACCACTTTGCCTCAGACTTGTTCAGCGACTCCTCCCCCTTGCCACGTACCTCCAAAGCTGAGGCAGATGTTGCTTGTGCTTCGATTGAGGAAAAGCGGCAAACCCTGAGAGTGGCTCAAGCCAATATTGCTTTAAACCAGGATGCCGCTGGCACAGGGGTTGCCTTCCAGAAGTTTGTGGGCACCGTGATTGATTACGGCACCACCAAAGTCAATAACCACAGCAAGTTCATCAACTATCAAACTGCTCGAACGAACCTCGATATGGCGCAAACCAAATGGAACCAAGCTCAAGAGCGCTTGATCCAAGAGCAAGCGGTTTTAGATGGCATAGTGGAGATGACGCCTCTAATCCGGGAGGAATGGGAACAGAAAAAAGCGCTCAAAGCCAGTCGAATCGCTGACCTAAAGCAATCAGTGTTTGAAGCGAATGCCAAGCTTGATGCCGATATTCGTCAACTGACCAATGCCACGGTTTAAGGGAGGAGGCAGCAATGGAACGAGCCGAACTCCTACAACAACTGAAACAGCCGAAGCTGATTGCCGATATTGCGGCGGGTGCGATCGCTGTGTTGGGGCTGTTCGGCTGCTTCAGTGAGTCTTCCTTCACCCGGAATCTCTCTATTGCCGCGTTGATGGCGGGTATGGGTACCGTGGGAGCCAATAGTGCGATCGCCCAGCTCTACGCAGAGTGCGCCCTGAATGCGATGGACAAAGAGCTCAGCCGCCAGGACAATGCGCTAGAACTGTCAGAAGCCCAGGTGAGTGAACTCACCCACAAGCTGGAGGAGTGGAAAACCTTCTGGGGACACCAGCAGAGACATGGAGAAGCCCTAAAGCTGCAACTCATGCAAGCTCAGACTGCTTTACTTGAGCTGCGCTCTGAAAATGGAGAGCTCAACAGCCACATCGCGCTCTTGGAATCCAACCTTGAAGCTTGGCAGCAACGCATTCAAAGCCTAAGTGCTCAGCAGGAGCGCGATCGCCAGCAAGCTCAGGCATCAGTAGACGCTTTAGCAGTTGGGGTTAAAACGACGATGACAGCAGCCGTGGTCGAGTACCGCGATCGCCTGCTGGGTTCCATTGAAGCAACTGTGGGCCAACGAAGCGACTTGGTGCCGCAGCTAAAACGCTTGGCCACTGAAGTAAAGCACGTGGCTACGGACCACCTCAACCACATTACAAACCTCCCCCCCTCTAGTGACCTCAAGTCATTTGTCGATGAAGCGCTGAAGCTTCTACAGCAGGAATTTGAGGAGCTTTCTGCCCTTAAAGTGAAGTATCGCAACGTGCTCAACACGGGGGACAAGCTGCACTACCAGTCCCAACTGGCCGAGAAATCGGTTGAACTCGATGAATTGAAGCAAGGATTAGAGCGATTCCAGCGAGATTTCATTCCTAGAAGTCAGCATGAAGCGATTCTCAGTGAGTTTCAAGTCAAAAAGGATGAAGTGCTCAATTCTCTGGCTCAACAGGTTGAAGCCCTGGAAGTTGAGTTGAACGGTGACACGGATGCCTACATGCAAAAGCTGCTTCAGCAGATTGACTGGGCTACCCGTGAAATTGCCAACCTCCAAGAACAGGTGGAGCAACTACGAAAGCCGCAGACTTTCAGCCCTGCCACCCGTGATGACCTGCGGATGGGGAATCAAATTATTGAATACTTCTGGCTGCATGGCATTCTCCTCGACCGTGCCGGGAGTGACTATCGTAAACATGAAACGATTCTTTACTTCCACAGCGATCGCAACCCGCGACTGATTTTGTCAGGGGAGTTAAACGAACACGCTGAGAAGTTACCGCAGATTTTGCGCTGCTTAAACGTACCAAAGTTTGCCTACGATTCAGAATCGGGTTTAATGAGCGTGAAGCTGGCTCTGTCTCGGAAGCCACCGCTCGGCGTTGAAGATGTGTCTCGGCTCTGGAGACCCAAGTCGCAGTTTGAAAAACTAGCGGCTCAATGGATTCGAGTGCGAGTTACCGGTGGGAGCGAGGCAGGGAAGAGCCCTACTGCCGAAAATCTCGCGGTATGCCTGCTCAAAGCCCACCCAGGTCAGGTCAAGCTGTCCAATCCTCAGTACCACAGCCGCAAAAACTACTGGTCTATTCCTGTCACTTGGACATCGCATAAAGAATCAGTGGCAGGGATGAAAGAATTAGCCGATCGCGTTGAGAGACGTTCCACCGGAGCGGAAGGGTTTGAAGAATTTGTGCTGTATATGTTTGATGAAATTGATAGTACTTTTGTGAAACACAAATCAGCTTCTCAATATGTTCTGTCTGCGGTCAAGCAAGCCTCCCACCAAAATCTCGGAATGATTTTTATTGGGCAGAATGCGAATGCGTCCGAGTATCCAGGCATGGATCGAAGCGATTTTGAAAACTGCGTGAATGTGCATATTGGCAGCAACGCAAAACACGCGATCGTCAACTCCAATATGTCGTCTGATTTGAAATCAGAGTTACAGAATCAATATGACAAGTTAATGGAATTTTGTGAGGCTAAAAATGCAGAGCTGAGTCTGGATAAAACTGACCCCCAAGCCTACCGTTTTGCCTTGGTAATCGAGCCGCAGAAGAAACCCTATTTCATTGAGCTCCCTCACTTTGGATGTTATGGATTTGACCAGATAACATCCGTGAAACTAGTGGATGAAGTTCCAGCATCCAGCTTGCATCCCAGTGCATCCACCCGCATCCATGAACCTACAAACCCTGATTCTGTCATTGCATCCGAGATGGCATCCGCGTCCTATGTAGGGGTTGGGTGCCCCAAGTGCAAAGAGGGTATTCTGTCCCGCACTAAAAAGAATAGAGGTTCGCTGCTATACGTCTGCGACTCTTGTGGAAAATCTACTTCTGAAGGGATTATTGCTGCCCAATTAATTACTCAACTCGGCTCTTGATCAATCACAACAAAACTACTGTGAATCGTCGTCAAACCTATTGTTATTGATAAAACGATCGCCTGGATGATTAGAATGATTGCCGCACTATCAAACTCCAACCGGAATTCTGTTTTTGCTTGGGCAGTTCAATCTAATTCAATGCTACCGCCTACTCCTAGACCCGACGTTATCTTATGTTGGGTGTAATTGTCTACGGAGAGCCAGTTCAGCTTACTAGCAAAGTTATTCAAGACGATGGTATGAGTTGGCACGAGGTGATCGTTCCTGCCTTGTATGTCTGTCCCGATCCAAGAGCGCAAAACAAGCTAGAGCCCAATAAATAAGCTAAATTGCAAGTTGCTTGATGCAAGGGTAGAACTTGTTGAGGTTTTTACATACATTTCACCAGATTTTTACTCTAAGTAGGTTAAAACCTGGTTAGTTCGGGGATTCTAAAGCAGAACTCTACAACTGATTTCAGGCAGTTCTCTATGCAGAGACTCTGCTGATAGAGGTCCTACAAACACGATGCTGGTCTCGCTCAACTTTGCCTTTCTAGAAGTCCATGATCCGCAGCTCGTTCGGCTGGGTGCTTTAGCTGAACGGTATTTTGCCACCGATTCCAATACCTGCTTGATTAAACTGCGGCAGTTTGGCGAATTGCTGGCTCAGTTAGCAGCAGCAAAAGTGGGGCTTTATAAATCAGCCGATGAGCGGCAGATTGACTTGCTTAGGCGGTTGCGCGATCGCAATCTCCTAAAAGGGGATGTCGATAAATTATTTCACGAGCTACGGATGGCGGGTAATGAAGCAACGCATGGTCTAGCAGGGAACCAGCGGCAGGCGTTGAGCTGCCTGAAATATGCCCGTTACTTAGCGGTTTGGTTCCACAAAGTTTTCACAAAAAATCCCAATTTTGATCCTGGGCCGTTTATTCCACCCCCAGACCCAGCAGTAGAGACGCTAGAACTCAAAGCAGAATTAGAACAGCTGCGGGAGGAAGTTCGGAACACGCTATCAACCGCAGAGGCAGCCCAAGCGCTGGCTGATGCCGAGGCGCAACGACGATTGGTTGCTGAAGAACTAGCGCAAGAGGTGACCACTAAGAATCAGGAACTGCTGGACAATCTAGCCCAGATTCAGGCAGCCGCAGTCAGCCAATCTCAACCTGTGATTCAAGCAGCGATCGCCCAGGCTCAAGATACATTAGTCGATCTGGATGAGCGTGAAACCCGCAGGTTAATTGATGCCCAATTGCGAGCAGCAGGATGGGAGGTTGATTCGGAGCTACTAACCTACCAGAAGGGGACTCGACCTCAGAAAGGCAAGAATTTAGCGATCGCAGAATGGCCAACGAAGAGTGGACCTGCGGATTATGTGTTGTTCGTTGGGTTGCAAGCAGTTGCAACGGTAGAGGCTAAGCGGCAAGGGCTTGATGTACCTGGGAAGCTGGATCAAGCGCAGCGTTATAGCCGAGATTACCAAGTGCAAGGCGAGGAAACTTTACCGGGTGGGCCTTGGAGTGACTACAAAATTCCATTTGCCTTTGCCACTAATGGTCGAGAGTTCCTCGAACAGATCCGGACTAAGAGTGGGGTCTGGTTTCGGGACTTGCGCCGTCCTGAGAACATACGCCGACCTCTACGGAACTGGTACACTCCTCAGGGTTTAAGTGAAATGCTGACCCAAGATCATGCACAGGCTCACCAGCGACTGGCGCAGGAAGGCTTCAATTACGGATTGAGGCTGCGGGACTATCAGATTAAGGCGATTCGGGCTGTAGAAGCAGCTTTGGCCAAGGATGAACGGAAGTTACTGGTGGCAATGGCAACGGGTACAGGTAAAACCAAAACCTGTATTGCGCTGGTTTATCGGCTGCTGAAAACAAGGCGCTTCCGGCGGGTGCTGTTCTTGGTCGATCGCACGGCGTTGGGGGAGCAAACGACGAATGCGTTTAAGGACTCTCGTATGGAGAGTTTGCAGACCTTTGCCGACATTTTTGAGATTAAAGAGCTGAAAGACACGGCACCAGATACAGAAACCAAGGTGCATATTGCCACGGTTCAAAGCTTCGTGAAGCGGATTCTGTACCCAAGTGATGAAGCAGCTGTACCGACTGTGGATCAGTATGACTGCATCGTCGTGGATGAATGCCACCGGGGCTATTTGCTTGATCGCGAGCTGAGCGATTCGGAGTTGGAATTTCGTGACTATAGCGACTACATCTCCAAGTATCGACGGGTGTTGGAGCAGTTTGATGCGGTCAAGATTGGGTTGACAGCCACTCCAGCACTGCACACTACCGAAATTTTTGGAGACCCAGTCTATACCTACAGCTATCGAGAAGCAGTAATCGACAACTA
The DNA here is from genome assembly GCA_019358975.1 of Trichocoleus desertorum ATA4-8-CV12. Taxonomy (NCBI): domain Bacteria; kingdom Bacillati; phylum Cyanobacteriota; class Cyanophyceae; order Leptolyngbyales; family Trichocoleusaceae; genus Trichocoleus; species Trichocoleus desertorum. Next base: position 31,697 of record JAHHIL010000033.1, on the reverse strand, counting down.
CTTGATCGACCATGAGCCGCCCTTTCAAATCAAAACCAAGCTCTCAGAATCAGGCATGGTGTGGGATGCGGGTGAGCAAATGGAGTTCTTTAACCCTCAAACGGGTCAGTTGGACTTGGTTCACGCACCGGATGAAGTGCGGTTGGAGGTAGAGCAGTTCAATAGGCGGGTGGTGACGGAGGAGTTTAATCGCGTTGTTTGTGAGGCGATCGCCCAGCACATCGATCCCTCGTTGCCAGAAAAGACGCTAATTTTTTGTGCCACTGACAACCATGCCGATATTGTGGTGGATCAACTGAAGCAGGCAATCGCTCAGCAGTATGGCAGTGTCGAGGATGAGGCGATCGCCAAGATTACCGGGAGTGTGGACAAGCCGTTGCAGTTGATTCGGCAGTTTCGCAATGAGGTGAACCCGAAGATCGCAGTGACCGTGGAGCTGTTGACGACAGGAATTGATGTGCCGTCGATCTGCAATTTGGTGTTTATTCGCCGAGTCAAGTCGCGGATTCTCTATGAGCAGATGTTGGGGCGGGCAACTCGGCTTTGCACCTTTGATGATGGCAGTCAAAAACAGGCGTTTCGCATTTTTGATGCGGTGAATTTGTACGAAGCGATCGCCCCGGTTTCGACGATGAAGCCAGTAGTGGTCAATCCCAACATTTCATTTACGCAATTGATTGATGAACTGGAAGCTGTGACAGAGCCAGCAGCCGTTGAGGGAATTCTGGATCAGCTTTTGGCGAAGTTGCAGCGCAAACGGCAGCATTTGAGCGATCGCAACCGGGAGCAGCTTGAGGCGATCGCTGGGATGACAATGGGTGATTTGGTACCGCATTTGAAGCAGAGTGATTCAGCACAGGTACGAGAGTGGTTTCGACAGCGAAAAGTGATCGCGGAGATTTTGGATCGACGAGATGGTGGAATGGCTCCGATTTTGATTTCCCGCCATGCAGACGAGCTACTCAGCATCGAGCGAGGTTATGGCAATGCGGAACGCCCTCAAGACTATTTGGACAGCTTCAAAGCCTTTTTAGTAGAGAATTTGAATGAGATTCCAGCGCTGATGGTGGTGACACAACGACCGCGAGAACTGACCAGGGCACAGCTAAAGGAGCTAAAGCTGTTACTGGATGCCAAGGGTTACTCAGAAACTACGCTCCAAGTAGCTTGGCGAGATGCAACGAACGAAGATACTGCCGCCTCAATCATTGGCTTTATCCGGCAGGCGGCTTTAGGTGATGCGTTGATTCCTTACAGCGATCGCGTGGATCGAGCGATTAAGCAAATTTTGGCAAGTCGGGCTTGGACACCGCCACAGCGGAAATGGCTGGAGCGGATTGGTAAGCAATTGAAGGCAGAAACGATTGTCGATCGCGAGGCTTTAGATCAGGGCGAGTTTAGAACTCAAGGTGGGGGGTTTGAGCGCCTAAACAAAACTTTCAATGGTCAGCTAGAGGCGATCTTGAGCAAGGTTGGTGATTACCTTTGGCAAGAAGTTAGTTCATTTTAAGAGATTAGAGATACCTGATGGAAAATAGTGACTGGGGAGAATGGGATGAATCGCAATGGAGAAATCAAGAAGCTGAAAACTTCAAACATCTGCTAGAGATTCTGGATAGGGGCACAGATTTTTGGAATAAGTGGAGACAGCAAAATCCTCGTATAACTTGTGACCTTCACGGAGCAACATTTAAGAATAAAGATTTAAGCAAAGTTAATTTTGCAGATGTAAATTTAAGTTCTTCAGATTTCACAAATGCCTGCCTTAGAGAGGCTAATCTAAAAAATGCAGACCTAAGCTATGCTAATTTAACAAATGCTGATATTACTAATGCCAATCTTGATGGTGCTAAGTTATATCAAGTAACTATGCCCAATAAAGTAGTTCATGGAGAATTACTTAACTCAACCCTTGAAATCCATCTTCAGCATTGTATTCCTTGTCTCAACGACTTACGAGTTTGGTACTTTAGAGCTAGAGAAACAGGACGAAACCAAGATTATCTTGACAATATTCAATTGTTTGCACAAGAGTTCAAGAAAAAAACTCCCAATGCAGAACAAGATCCAACAATCCGCAATTCTGAAATGGCTCTATCCACAATTGATATAGAGCATTTAAGAGAAGATGAGGCTAACTATAAAAAATTACTTTCTCAAGCCGTTAAGGACGCTAAGTCTATTCTTGACTATCGCGGGAAAGATACAAAGACTAATAATGAGAAAATTAGAGAATATAGTTTTATTCAGGGGAGTTATAGGCTCCGTTACTTCTATCACAAAGCAACGCTAGAAATTGCGGAAAAGGAAAAAATTCTACTCTGTTATCAGCTATCTGGACAATCGCAGTTAGGTGTACAGCGTATTCACAATCGGCTTGCAGCCTTCCTAAACCATGAAGCTAAACACTTCAAACCTGGATTAAACCAATCTTCAAATACCAATTTGAGCCAGACAAGCTTGAAAAGGACTTAGTAGAATTCCTAAAACTTTGTCGATCTCTTTGCTCTAGTACTCGATCGAGTCAATTGAGGTAATGTTGCCTTTGAGAATAGGAAATTTTCAGGTATTGATCCCAGATGTGTCCCGATTGGTCAGATTTATTGCTGGCGCAGCCTAAGTGTTTCTCGTTGCAGATGCGATTGACTTCGGGAGCGCGGTAGCCAGAGCTGATGGTGATGCGTCCAAAGATACTTTGCATGAGTTCGAGGAGTTCTTCGCAGAGATGTTTGCCTGCTGCGATCGCCAGAATTAGATCCCTAGAATGCTACGGCCTCATCCGAGATTTTCCAAGCTATTGACTGCTGCTGGTTTTTGCATACGCTAGATAAGCTAGGAACTTTAGGTTCTACAGTAACCGCGATCGCCTGGGACTTGTAATGAGCGCAACGAGTGATATTGTCCAAAAGCTGTGGAGTTTGTGTCATGTCCTGCGGGACGATGGCATCACTTATTTGCAGTATGTAACTGAGCTAACCTACCTGTTGTTTCTGAAGATGATGCAGGAGACAGGGAATGAAGGGCAGTTACCGGAGGGCTATCGCTGGGGCGATTTAACTAGCAAGGATGGGGTGGAGCAACTGACGTTTTATCGGGCGGCGTTGCTGCATTTGGGGTCGGAGGAGTCGGCGCAGCGAGTGCAGGCGATTTTTGCCAATGCTCAGACAGCGGTGAAGCAACCTCGCATCCTGAAGAAGCTGGTGCAGAGCATTGATGAGCTGGACTGGTACTCTGCCAAGGAAGAGGGTTTGGGCGACCTGTATGAGGGGTTGCTGGAGAAGAATGCCAGTGAGAAGAAGTCGGGGGCAGGGCAGTATTTTACGCCGCGTCCGTTGATTGATTGCATGGTGGCGCTGATGCAGCCGCAGCCCGGGGAACTAATTCAAGACCCCGCAGCGGGGACAGGTGGATTTTTGATTTCGGCAGATCGCTGCATCAAGCAGCGCACGGATGACTTGTTTGACTTGAGTGAAGCAGAGCAGGTATTTCAGAGACAGCAAGCGTTTTATGGTATTGAGCTGGTGCAGGATGCTCACCGCTTGTTGCTGATGAATATGATGCTGCACGGAATTGAGGGGGCAGTGACGCTGGGAGATACGCTGGCACCCGATGGGCAACGGTTGGCGAAGGCTGATGTGATTTTGACCAATCCGCCGTTTGGCACCAAGAAGGGCGGGGGAATGCCGACGCGGGATGACTTTACTTATCCCACTTCCAACAAGCAGTTGGCGTTTTTGCAACACATCTATCGATCGCTCAAGCCAGGGGGACGGGCAGCGGTGGTGTTGCCAGATAACGTGCTGTTTGAGGATGGTCAGGGGCGATCGATTCGGGCAGATTTGATGGACAAGTGCAATCTGCATACGATTCTGCGATTGCCGACGGGAATTTTTTACGCGCAGGGGGTGAAAACCAATGTGCTGTTCTTCCAACGGGGCAAGACAGAAAAGGGCAACACCCAGGCGGTCTGGATTTACGATATGCGAACCAATATGCCCAGCTTTGGCAAGCGCATTCCTCTAACTCGTGAGCATTTTGTGGAGTTTGAGCAGTGCTATGGAGATGATCCGAACGGCCTGAGTGCGCGGGTGGATCTGGGTGAAGAGGGGCGGTTCCGTTGCTTTACGCGAGAGCAGATCACGAAGCGCAATGAAAACCTCGATATTTCCTGGCTTCGGGATGAGAGTTTGCAGTCGGGGGATGACCTACCAGAACCAGAGGCGATCGCGGCTGAGATTATGGAGAAGCTGCGGATTGCCACGAAGGAGATGGAAGCCCTGATGGTGTTGCTGGAAGGCGAAGAAGCAGCAGAGGCAACCAGTGCTTCGGTCGGGATGCCAACTCTAGAATAAGAAGACACGAGCAATCCACTGAAATTAAGTAGAGCAACTCTGATGAAAACCTTTACCGCTTACGTGGAATATGATCCAGAGACAAAACTTTATGTTGGGATTGTTCCAGGGGTTACGGGGGCACATACCCAAGCAGAGAGCTTAGATGAGTTGCAAATCAACCTCAAGGAAGTGCTGGAACTTTGCCTAGAGGAGTACGGCAATGAGTTAGAGAATTTGCCGAGATTTGTAGGCATTCAACAGATTGAGGTCAGTGCATGAGCCGTTGACCAATCGTCAATTTTCAGACGATGGACAAGCTGCTGAAAAGTTAGGGTTTGAGGCAGTGAGGCAAAAAGGAAGCCACGTTCGAGAAATTTTACGAGAAATCGAGCTAAGCCCAGATGAATTTTTGCGTGAATTAGAAGGTTTGTAGAACTGAAGGAGCTTAAGCCGTTATGAAAACGCTTGAGGAAGTTAAAGAGCGCTTGACCCAAATTAAGCCACGGTTGCAGCAAGCTTACCGAGTGACCGAGTTGGGCATCTTCGGTTCCTATGCTCGGCAAGAGCAGACTGAGGCAAGTGATGTGGATGTGTTGATTGACTACGATCAGGCTCCGACGTTATTTAAGTTGGTTGAACTGCGGGAAGATTTGAGCGAAGTGCTGGGGATGAAGGTGGATGTGGTCACCAAAAATGGCTTAAAACCGAGAATTCGAGAGCGGGTCTTATCTGAGGTTGTTTATCTATAACGGTGATTATGTACAACCTTGAACTCGATTTACAGCAGATCATCCGCGATCGCCTCCATGTTTCTCTATCAGATATCGAGGCTTACTGTCAGCGTTGGCAGATTACCGAATTTGCGCTGTTTGGTTCAGTGTTACGAGATGACTTTCGCCCCGATAGTAGTGATGTCGATGTTTTAATTACTTTTGCTCCTGCTTACTGTTTAACGCTTTCTAGCTGGCTAGATATGCAGGAGGAAATAGAAAATCTATTTGGCAGGAAAGTTGATCTAACTCAAAAGCAGTTACTTAAAAATCCCTATAGTAGAGCTGAGATTCTGAAGACCAATCGAGTGATTTATGCAAGCGAATAACCGTGATGCAACCTCTTTGTGGGATATGGCGCAGGCAATCAGGCGCATTCAAGAATTCACTCAAGGAGCTTCATTAGAAGATTATCTAGCTAGCGTTTTTATGCAGAGTGCTGTAGAGCGTCAGTTTGAAATTTTGGGTGAAGCTGCACGACGAATATCATTGGAATTTCAACAGGCGCACACACAAATCGATTGGCGAAATGCAATTGGGTTACGAAATATTATTGCTCATCGTTATGAACAAGTTAGGCAGGAAGTTTTGTGGCAGATACTCACAACAGAATTACCAGGATTGTTATTACAGGTAGAAGCATTATTGCCCCCATTGCCTGAAGAAGAGGACGAAACATAACAGCATCGCCCTTCCCTATTGAATTCTACTTCCTTAATTTTGAATTGATTGCAAGATATGAGTGACGAATTGACAGAACTACCTGATGGTTGGATCTGGACAGATATCAAAAGTATTGCATCTGTAATTACTGGAAAAACTCCATCCACTAGTAATTCAGCTTTTTGGGAGGGTGACATCCCATTTGTAACGCCATCACAAATTGATCCTTCTGGTAGAATGTTGCTTCCTAACAGGACTTTAACTCAGTTAGGAGCGGCGCAAGCTCGTATCATTCCTGAAAACAGCACTTTAGCAGTTTGCATAGGAACTGTTGGAAAAATTGGCTTACTCAATTGCCCATCTGTAATCAATCAACAGCTTAATGCTTTAGTACCTGCTCAAATAGTTTCTGCTCATTTTCTCTACTACTGGTCACAATATTTCCTACGCTCCTGGATTATTGAGAACGCATCTGCCACGGTCAACGCAGCAATTTTGAATAAAAGCCGATTGGAAACTGCTCCTGTAGTTCTTCCACCTGTCAATGAGCAAAAGCGGATTGTTGCCAAGATTGAGGAGTTGCGCGATCGCTATCAACGGGCAAAACAAGCACTTGAGCAAGCCCACCAGCTTGAACATCTTTTAGTTGCTCACTACACAACCTCATGGGATGAAGGAAAACTTGGTAATCATATAGAAGCCCGTAATGAATTAGCTGGAGATTACTGGTACAAATATCCAGTCGTTGGGCTATCTAATGAAGGGTGTATTACCGAGCGTAGAGAGCCTTTAGGAGAAAAGTCTGCTCCAAAATGCAAAGTTATTCGCTCTGGCGATATTGTATTCAATCCAATCAGATTTAGTATTGGCTCAATTGCAAGGTATCGAAAGGATGAACCTGCAATTGTTAGCCCAGAGTATCAAGTTTTTCAGACTAAAGGCACCATGTCATCAGAGCTACTTTGTCGCTATCTCCGTAGTCGTTCAGGACAAAGCCGCTTAGAAATTGAGACTCAAGGCAGTGTTCGCTATAGAGTGTATCTTCGCAATCTTCAGCAGCTAGTTATGCCGATTGCTCCGCCTGAACTCCAAGCAGAAGCAGAGCAGTTTTTCCTTTGCCTCAACAGGACTTTTGAGTGGGTAGACCAAGCAATTACAAAAATCCCTCAACTAGAACAAGCAATCCTTGCCAAAGCCTTTCGAGGTGAGCTGGTTGAACAAGATCCCAACGATGAACCTGCTTCCGTATTACTCGACTGCATTCGAGCCGAGCGGGAAAAAGCAGATAACGGGAAAAAGACCAAAGGAAAACGAGCCAAGCAACTCAAGCTGGAGGTGTGAACACGACATCCTCATAAATCAGCGCGATCAGGCAGTGGAAATCGAGGCGTTCTAGATAGACCTCTTCACCCTCGCTGTAGGGGTTCAACTCCCACTTGCCCGCTGCATTTAACCGAAAACACTCCACCTCTACCGTTTCCGCATTGATCAGCACATACTCCCGCAGCGTTGCGATCCGGCGATACTGAGCAAACTTGCCCCCTCGGTCATACGCTTCAGTACTTGGCGACAACACCTCCACAATCAGCGATGGGTATTGAATCAATCTCACTGCCGAGCGATCGCGGTCATCACAACTCACCATTACGTCTGGGTAATAGAACGGCCCTTGGGCTTGAGCTTGCACCTTTACATCTGCCATAAACACCCGGCGAGCCCCACCCCGCACATGCCCCCGCAACATTGAAGCCAAATTGAGCGCGATCGTGTTGTGTGCCACCGTGCCCCCAGTCATGGCAAACACTTCGCCACCCACATACTCATACCGGAGCGGCTGTTGTGCCTCCCACTCCAAGTACTCCTCCGGGGTAAAATATCGTGACTTCGGGCTAGCAATCATCCGCGATCGCTCCTGCAACTCAACCTCGCACTTCTTACTGTAACAGCGCCCAATGGCCGTTCTCATCCTTAACATCCGTAACGAAGTCGGCCAAGCCCTCACCTCCATCGAAGGCATTCCCTTCAGCATTGCCATCCAGCAGGGCAATAAACTTGCCATTCAACAAACTGTTGACCTCACCTATGCCAGCGCCACCATTGTTGATGTCGCTCCTGGGGAGTACATTGCGATCGCCACCCATCCCCAAGTCGAACCGATCGCCGCTGCCTTTCAATTTCAAGTCACGAGCGATGAAGACCTGATCCTGATTTTGTTCGTATACTTAGAGTCAGAACGGGTGTTGCTCAACATCGAAACCTTCGTAGAGTCCTGACCCATGCGAGTTCTTGATCCCCAATCCCTCAGCGCTTATCGCTACCGAGTTCGGATGCTCAGCCGCGAAGTTTGTGAGCAAGCTGACCCACGTATTCGCGTCAACGTTGCCCAGCAGCTTGCCAACGCCGCTACAGAGTTAGCCGTATTGGAAGCCCAAGAACTCGCACGCCTCACCCCCAGCGAACCAGCATAGCGATGGCCCCAGAAGAGCGACCCCTATCCGGGCCAGAACTCATCAAAGAAGTGTGCCGTCTCATTCGAGTGGCTAGAAGTTATTGGGATGCTCACAACAATGCAGCCTGTCGTCGAGAACGCGATCGTGCCCTAGCTCTCTACAACACCCTAACCCCAGAGCAAAAAGACCAAATTCCTCAAGTTCTACGAGTTTGGCTCCGCTACCGCAGCGAAAAGTACTTCGGCGATCACCGCACACCACCCAAGAAACAGCAAAAGAAGCGATCGCGCTGACGTTTAGTTCAAAAACACTAGTTGATTGAACATCCAACTTTCAAAAAGACCTTCAAGTAGTTAGGCTGTGTTACTCCCTAAGCAGCCCCACTTTTATTTAGCGATAGAGGTAAGTTCAGCAGACCAGTTGTCACTTAGCCGAGCTTACCTCAATGGCATTGAGCCTTTAGTGATCCTTTAAGGAAAATCAACTGCACATCGGAAAGGAATGGCTGTTTGTTAAGTTGCTGTACTTGACGATTTTGGAGTAGTACTCAAACTGCTCATCCCGCCCAACTGTATTCTCTGATAAATCCCTTGAGTTGGAGCCAGCCAAACTTTGCCTGTTCCTCGAAAGGTTTGCAGCAACCCTTCTCCACTGGTCAGCGTTCCAAACAGACTCTTCGTTGACTTCTCTACTGTAAATTCGATGTTGCCCGTCCGCATCAAGGCAAAATTACCATCCACCTTCAGTGTCTCGTTGCTCAGTTGAACGCAGCGAACCTCATTAGCAGGCACAGGCAATTCAAATACGCAAATACCGTTGCCTTTCACCTTCGTTTGAAATAGTCCCTCACCGCCTAGGAACGCTGATGAGAGGTTTTTCTGCATCGCAACCCCAACTTCTAGCGACCCCTCGGAACAGAAAAATAATCCTTTATCAGCGATCAGTTCCTCATTACGAAGTTGATAAATCAGAAAATGGCCAAAAGATGGTTCTAAGTAAAGCTCGCCTGTTCCTCGGTAACGGGGCTTAAATGCTGCTTCATTCGTCAACATCTTGTTGAGCATCGCTTTCCCTAAGCCAGCTACTCCCCCAGCCTTGTTGTCCATCTCCAGGCGACCATGCATATAGTGCAAGGCTCCAGCTTCGATTTGTACTTCATGATTTTGAAGCGTAATCTTCACTTGCTTAAGCTTTAGTCCAGCTTGGTTTGCAAAGAAAACTGTTTGGGCTGTAGAGGGATCATGAGACCCTGACAAACTGCGGTACCCCAAGACTTCTACCTTAAAACCACCATTCACAGCAGAATCAAGCACTTCAATAACATCACCTAAGCCTTGAGAAGCTAATGGAGGCTTCAGCCCCGTGGCTCCGTTAGCCATAGTAGCTGTTTGGTTTGTACGCGTTGCCCGTTCAAACAATCCACTCACCTTCGAGGCAGGCATCCACTCTCCTGGTTCCTGGCGTACCTCCGTTTCTGGCGCGATGAGACCATGAGCCACTGCTTGCACCAGGTCGTTGGGGGAGAGCGGACCCACTTCTTGATCAATCTGCTTGTAATACCACAAGGCTGTCATTGTCTTTTTCCTTATTGGTTGTTAGGTCTGCTAGCAAAAAAGTTTGCTTAGGATGAGTACTTTAGTCCGTTCCCCTAGACTTACTGGGAGTATCACGAGAACCAAAGTTAGGATGCCCACAACCTAATATGCGATCGCTTCTACCCAGTGCCTTAAGTTTTGGCATGAAATAGTGGTGAAATCAGGGATAATTCCATCACAATCCCCTACACTTTTTGATGTCGCCTAAAAGTTGACTGTGGTAAAAATCATTTCCCTCTTCAACCAGTCGGGAGGCGTTGGCAAAACCACCCTCACCATGAACCTGGGATATCAGCTAGCCCAGCGAGGCCATCGCGTTCTACTGGTAGATATGGACCCCCAAGCGTCCCTTACCAACTTCATGGGGGTAGAAGCCTATAAACTTTCTAAAACCGTCTACCACGCCATTGTTCAGGATGAAGAGCTACCCATTCATACTGACCTACATGGATTGGATCTAGCTCCTACCAACATCCAACTTAGCGGTGCAGAAATGGAACTGGTCCTGGCGGAGTTCCGTGAAGTTCGCCTCAAAGATGCCTTGGAGCCAGTACAAGATCGGTACGATTTCATTTTGATCGATTGTCCACCCAGCTTAGCTATCCTTAGCTACATCAGCTTGGTTGCCTCAACCCATGTTTTGGTTCCTATTCAGACCCACTACAAAAGCCTAATTGGTTGCGACATGCTCCTCGATACGGTTGCTCGGGTTCGCCAACGCGCCAACCGCAAGCTCAAAATTGCAGGCTTTATCCCCACTATGCACGAAGGGCAAACAGTTCAAGGAAAAACCAGCCTTAATAGTGTACAGAATCAGTTATCTAGCATCGCAACCGTTTTTCCAGCTATTCCAAGAGCGATCGCCTTTGCAGATGCGGCTCAACTGCATGAACCCCTAGCACTTAGCTTCCCCAAACATCCAGTGGTCGATATCCTCAACCAAATTACTGATGCATTAGAGGCTGTGTAATGGCACGACGCAAACCGCTTCCCGAGTACCAACTTAATAATGTGCGCCTCCTAGACGAGCTACCAGCTCAAGCAGGTCAATCTGTTGCTATTGATAGGATTCAGCTTCCTGAAAAGCAACCTCGTCGCTACTTCGATCCTGAGAAAATGCAGCAGTTGGTTCAGTCCGTTCAAGAGCATGGAATTCTAGAGCCTCTGCTAGTTCGTCCTCTTGGCAACAATGACTACGAACTAGTAGCTGGAGAGCGACGGCTCAGAGCCGCTCAAACAGTCGGGCTAGTGGAAGTCCCTATCGTCAGCAAAGAACTAAGTGATAGGGAAGCCCTTCAGATCGCCTTGATGGAAAACCTACAACGGGAAGACCTAAACCCTGTTGAAGAAACTGAAGCCATTCTTGAATTGCTAGCGATCGCGATTGATGGAGATACGACCGATGTAGTCTCTGTCCTCAACCGTGCTAACCACGCTAAAAATCGAGATCAGGCACTGGAGGAAAACGTTTTCCTCCAACTCAAAACCATTGAAACTACTCTCTCTGGCATCGGGCGCTTCACCCCCGAATCTTTCCGTACCAGCCGCCTCCCGCTCCTAAATCTCCCCGGTGATGTCTTGCAAGCCCTTCGCCAAGGAAAGCTGGAATACACAAAGGCAAGAGCGATCGCTCGGATCAAGGATGCCCAAAAACGGCAAGAGGTTTTGGAGGAAGCGATCGCCCAAGACCTCTCTTTGGCACAAATCAAAGAACGAGTTGCAAGCCTTAAAGCTAGCAATGCTGAATCAACCAGCTCTACCCAGCAATCACTCAAAAGTGTCCTAGATAATGCTTATCGTTTGTCAAAGCGCTCTAAGGTTTGGAATAACCCTAAAAAGCAAAAGCGGCTTGAGAAGCTACTAACTGAACTAGAAAACCTTTTCTCTGAAGCTGACTAACCATCCCGATCAAGGGTAAAGGACTTGCAGACCTTTCATAGAAGCAACAAAGCACTCTCTAGCTGTAGGTTGTAGAGAGCGCTTTAAGAGCGATCGCCCCGTTGAATACACTGCATACAAACATTGAACAAGACAATCACTGACGTGATTTCAATCGGAATTTGCAGCGGCAGCGGAGCCGTAATCAGCCCAGCCAGGATGAAACCTAAACCGACAAAAATAGAGACAATTAGAATCACCTCATCGTCAAATAGCTTCAGACCGACCCATAAGGTGCCAAACCCAAGTGCCCAAAAGATGAAATGATTCATGGATTGATGACTAGTGATTTAATGTTCTAATGCCTTAAGTACCGAACAAAAATTGGAGGACATGCAAGTTAGCACTGTTTAGGATTACCGGGACACGGAGCTAATCATACTCGCGTTTAGATTAAGATTGTCACCTGTCCAGTATTGTTTTGCGCGTCTTCAGGAACCGCCTGTTGCGGACCCGCATGGCAAATGGTGTGGTCGGGGAGAGTTAAATGCTCTCCTCGACCCGATTAGATTACCGCTTATAACAAAGTTAACTGCGCTCCATCAACAAACAGAATAGATGAGACTTTTGTGCCATCAGAGTTAAATAAGAAGTCAATGGGGCGTTCGCACACGAAGCAATCGGACTCAAATGCAGTAAACCAACTGGATGACTGAACAAGTTGTCGATAAATTTGCCAAAATACATCATCATATGCCTTGAAAAGAGTTCGTTGGGCAGAAGACAAGTGAAAATCATATAGGCTTGCTTCACTCGCATACCAAACTCTTGGAAATACCCAGTATGTATACATTTCGTAGCCTTGGAAGCAAGCTGGTAGATTGCTGAGTAATGTTTGCTGCAAACAGGACGAGATGTTGTGTTCAACCTCCTGCCCATCTTTAAAGTCTAGTTTGAAGGTTAATGCCATGTCCCAATGCCCAACGTTGTCAAAGAAGCTCATCTGAAGTTCATGAATTTGAGCCATTACTTGACTAGGAAAAACTGAGCCATCTTCACAGCCGTATGATTGCTGGAAAAAGTCTCTACTTTCTTCGATCAAAGCAAAAAGATTATTACAAAAATGGATGCTTGGTATTTCTAGCTCGAAGATCTTATAGAGACTTTGAATTGAGTCTTGAACTTGCTTATGGTTGAGCTTAGCTGTTGAAAAAGCAGTTTCATACCAAAATTGACGATAGCTCGGTATGAGCGCTATTTCTTCTGGTGTGAGTTCTTGTAAGAATGCCATTCTTACAAACTAACTACTCAACAGCAATCAAGGCCATCTAACGACCCAAACTCAGCGAACAACGGTCACGAGGCACGGCAATTGCAACCGCGACGTGATACCGCCGTTCGCCGCAGCGCATGGTTAGGCATTTGCGCTCGTGCGTAAATCATCGGCGATGTAGTAAAGACTATCGTGCTGCCCTCTCCAGGGCGAGATGATACTACCATCAGCCACGGCTGCATCAAAGACTAGGCCCAGTCTATCGAGTGGAAGCAAGTGCTGGAGTTCCGACCGCTCCTCAAGAAAAAGCTGCAACCGCCAAAGATCAAAGCCATCCATGCGCCCACCGTTTCCGAAGTCCCAGTCAATGTGTAGCTTTGGTGCAAGCTGCACTCGGACACCAATGCCGTGAAAGAAGTAGTGATGCCTCTTCTCCGCATCGAGGTGACCACTGAGTGGAAGTCGGCGACTGCGCCACGATAGCAGGTCGTCGCTTCCGGTGTACTGACGAAACAATGCCAACCCACGCTGAACGTCGGCTTGGAATGCTCGAACAATTGTCTCAAGAGTTTCATCCACGGCTGGTGCAAGAAAACGTCTAACTACTATTAGGTGGTAACGTTCTACCTATTCATTTGATTTTGGAGGATAGGCAGAACGTTGCCGAATATCCTTGCAGGTAAGTAGTATGGCTGGCAAGGTCGCCATTGAAAACCATCTAGAGCGATTGCCTTTCTACGTGACTCGTGCGATCGCCCTTCTGACTTTTCTCAAATTTGATCAACCAATGCGGTGAACTGCTGAGCGATCGCTCTAGATGTCCGAATTTCAGACATCTTTTAGCCTTAGTTCTAAGGTTGGGGCACGATTAGGCATCTTACAGGTAGAGCGATCGCCCGATTAAAACTGAGTCCTAGCGGTTACTTGGAGCTGCTGCCCACTAGGACATAATTTCACAAAAGGTAGTATGCCGCTATTTTTTGGCTGTTACGAAGACAGAAGTTTCTTAGAACTCAATTCTGATCTTCTTCCTAATGAGGCACTAAATATCAAAGCAACGAGTGCTCACTGTATTCTACTCAGGCTCTTCTACTCGACTCAGCTCAGTGAAAACCTAGTTCCATTCAGTCCTAGTGAATTTTGTGGAGTCCAGGATAAAGACTCGCCCCCTCAAAGAGAACCTTGTTTAACAGTGCCTTAGTCATCGTTCTAAATCCCGTGAGTGAGAGGGCAATCGCTTCGGAGAATTGCTTGCTTGCTGCTGCTTTTCCTGGTTTAGTGGCTGTGGCAGCTCTGGTTGTCGCAATTGTTGGTTGAGTTGCTCGATCGCCGAGCAGTCCTGCTCCGTCAGGCCATACCCTTGGTATTGACCCTCTGAATACCCCATTAGAAGGCGATCGCGGTGATAGAGTTCTGGTTGACCTTCTTCACCCAAGCAAATCTGATAGTCCTCAAACGTTGCAGCCTTAAGTTTGCCTCTGCCCACCTTGTCCCGGTTCCATATTTCTCGAATTTGAGGGACTAAGCGATGAACATATTCATTTTGTACCCTCAAAATATCCTCAAGTGGGTCGATCCCAACTGCCTGTCCGTTTACCCACTCGACCCCAGGACGTTCGGTTTCAATCTCTCTTGCTAGCCGTTGCTGGAGTGCTGGGAGTGTGTAGCCTCGTCCCAGCTGAGATCCCGACATCCTGACAACTTCGCCTTTTACATCGTCTTGCTCAAAAATGATGCCTGGTTTGCTGGGGCGATCGCACCGCCTGATTGTAATGCTGTGGTTTTGCAGCAGTGCTGCTTGCAACTGCTCCAGGTCACGCCCTGGAATTGCCTCTTGGTCAATGGCGTCTTGCATCAGCACCATCACAGGGGGAATTCCAGTTTTCTGCCACGCCTCCATTTGTCTTCGGGTAGGCGATCGCCGTTCGATTTCGTAGGAGCTTTTTAGAGGTTGAAGCCCATACTCTTTTTCAGTTTCCCGGCAAATCCGCTGGCTGCGCTCGTGGTCCTGCCACGTTGGAATGGCTCGCCCGTCTAAGAGATTGATGCGACTGGCAACGAAATGAGTATGCCGATGCTTCGTATCTTCATGGACGGCGCAAAACCATTGATACTCGTATAGTTCCGAGTCGATAAACTCATTCACCTTCTGCTTGTATTCGGTTTTGTCGTCACGTCGTAGCAATTCCGGTTCTCGTGCTGATACCACCAATCCCGCAAAACGGGCGATCGCTCGGTCTCTCAAAAACTCGTCACTCAACTCCTGAGTCACTGCGTCCTCATAGCTGTAGGCATCAATCAGGTGATAAACGGGCCGCTCAATGGTGGGGTTTAAGTCCCGTGACAGCAGGAATTCTCGGGCGATCGTATCCGAGTCAGAGCCCATTACGCTACCACCAAGCAATCGCGCCGCTTCCTTATCGAGCACGTATTGAGTCGTTTCTCTAAAGTTGTGATTCTGCAACGTCTTCCCAATCATGCGTCTGTTTCCTCCTGATTGGTATGCTTGCCTGGGCTCAATTGCAGTCCAATTTCTACCAGCAGTTGCTCCAACCGTTCCAGTTGCTCTAGGTAAGCAGGAGTCAGCGGTAAATCTCCGTTTTGCTGGACTGCTATATTCATTGCCTTCGCCATTTGGTTGCAAAGCGCTCTAAGCTGAGCGAGCTGAACGTAGGCTTCTCGATTGATTTGAGGGGCGATCGCTCGAGGACGAGGGATGCCAGAGCCGAACACTTTGGCTCGCACAAACGTTGAAAGGTTGACCCCCTGCCGCAGTTCTTCAAGTTGCCGTTCTTCCCCTTCAGTGACGTAAAAGCGCTTGGCGATCGTTCTGCGTTGATGCAGCTCAGACTCTCCTAAAGCCTCTCGAATTTCACCTCTGAGTTCCGCGATCGCCTGATCCATCGACTCAAACTTAGGCATAAAACTCCAACTCGCCACCGAGTCATCAGAATTCTGTACTAACACTTCCGGATAGATTTCGGCAGGCTCAATGGCAGAAACTTCAAGTCCAAATTCAAAGTTTTGCTAAGACCGCCTTCTGAAGCCGTCAGCCTCTGCATGATTTCGTTAGAAGAGTAGTAGGAGCGTTCCATCGGAGTCATGGCGATTTGGGCAAGACTCAGTGAGGCCATTATGGGCAAGCCGCCGAAGATTTATCCCGAGAGTACAGCGAACCAGTTGAGTTCAAAACTGGAGCACCTGGCGCAAAATCCCAAGGGCTTGCAGGTGAAAGAGCTGGTGTTTCGGCTCAGACCTAAAATCGAAGCGGCGCAGGAGTCAGGCTACACCTTAGAAGATATTGTCAATGTGTTTAAGGCAGAAGGCGTTGACCTGACCTTAAATACTTTGAAGCGGTATTTACAAGAGAGCCGAGCTCTCAATCCCCAAGCTGACCTGCCGACAATCCCTGCTTTAGATTCCAAGCCTACTAAGGTCAAACAGACTGACTCACTTCCTACTTCCTCCTCGCGATCGCCAAAATCAGGGCTACCAGTTGAAGAGCAACCACGACCTCATATAGAGCGTGAAATGCGACCGCTATTAACGAATACCAACGAGCATGGTTTTCAAGAAATGCGTGCTGATGACGACCTCTAAACGGAGATAAAAAGTGGAGCAATGGCCAGTAAAACGACAAAACTCCAACTTCAAGTTGCTGAACCCCGAGCCAAGCAACTGAACCCGAAACGGATGATTGGGATTACCTCAGACAAAGGTGGCAATGGCAAAAGCACAGTCGCTCGGGCTCTGGGTGACATTCTTATTCGACGAGAGATTCCCACTCGGGCGTTTGACTGCGATCGCCGCAATGCTCAACTCTATCGTCATTACAACCAAGCGTTCTCGTCTGCCTTTGATTCAAATGTAGGCGTGAGCCGGATTGATCTGAGTGTTAGAGGAGGAGCCGATGAACTCCTCAATAGTCTGGAATCTCCCACGACTCAAATTGTGCTGATTGATTTTCCTGCGGGTGGAGGAGAACTATTCGAGCGCTTTGAACGAGAGATAAAGCTCTTCGACTTCCTGAGCGAAATCGGGTATCAACTGACAATGGTCAGTGTACTAAGTCGGGTTAAGGATAGTATCAACTCCCTCAGAACGCTGATGGAGTACTGTGGCGATCGCGCGGACCATGTGGTGCTGAAGAACTGCTTTTTTGGAGAACCGGAAAAGTTTAGCCGCTTTGACCACAGCAAAACGAAAGAGCTGCTGCTGCAAACAGGGGGCGTAATTCTCAATTTCCCTGACCTTTACGACAGTACTTACGACGTACTAGACGATAAAAACCTGACCTTTAGTGACGCCTTAAAGCCTGAAAGTGGATTACCGATGGCCGATCGCCGTCGGGTGAAAGTCTTTTTAGATGAAGCTGAAGCAGAATTTCTCAAAGCTGCCGAGTTTTTGGGGTTGGCCTAAAAGAAGGCCGAGCAACATGGATTCAGGGTGCGATTAACTTACCTTTCTATCTTGGAAGCAAGGCAGCTCAATCTGACAAGTATTAACTCAGTTGGGTATCCATGATGTCTAGCAGCACTCCTAGCAATAGCAACAACCATAAGCCAATTCTGACGGGGAATACGGTTCTCGATAAACTCCTCAACCAATTGGACAAAGGCGATCGCGAGTTTATTCTGCGATTGATGGCAGAGTTGGGTATTCCGACCAATGACCCAATGCACCCCTTCTTAGTGGCGTTGCAATACTATGTGCAGATTCTCCGAGAAATTCCAGCCGCAATGAAATCAGCAGCGGATGAATCGTTTCGTAAAGCCGCCATGGTTTATGGCAGCATCCAATCCAATCTGAATCATTCGGTGGCCCAAATCGAAGGCATTCGGTTGCAGTGGGGGGAAGACACCAAAGCTTTGCTGCCTGAGTTCAGGTCTACCTTTGATGCAGCTTTCGACCAGGCCATTCAGTCAGCAGATGTAGTACTGAAAAAGAAGGTGGAGGCGTACCGTCAAGAGATTAATCAGATCAACGCCACCGCTTTGCGGGATTGGAGCCAAGAGCTCGTCCGCACTCGCAAGCTCTATCTGCAAGATGTCTTTTGGCAAGGTTTGGTTTGGGCCAGTAGTGCCACGGCGATCGCTCTAGTCGTAGTGGCAGGGTCAGCTTACTGGCTCGGGACTCAGCAGGGACGGGCGATCGCTGCCCAAGAGTTTGGCGACCAAGACTGGTACACCATCAGTCAACAATTGATTAACCGGGCTGACAATAAGCAACGGTTGCTTCGTTGCAACCAAGACCGCAATGTAAAATGTACCCTTTGGATGGAAAATCCACCGCAACAGTAGATAAACGATGCAACCTTTTCACTGCTGCCCTCACTTTTCCCAGTTTTTATCTTAGATACTGGTGGGCGATCGCGGGTGAATAGCGCGGAACGTGATACTGTCGGACTTTGCTCCTGGATCGTTCCTCTTTTATTAAGCAAAAGGCGACTAAGGCATAGTTCTATTTATCGAGAATACAGCTTCCTTCAAACTTGATGATGCCACCGCTTTGATTTGCAGACGCTTGTCTCCTGCCCTGAAATCGGACACGCATTATCCTGTTCCTGATTGTACCCAGTTCTAGCTCTAAGACATCCTCAACAATTCCGTTCGTCTTCAGGCTATGCACTGCTTTTAACCATGCTTTTGGCAAAAATAACCTTGGTTGTTTTTGCAGCTTCACCCACAATTCAGGAAAAATTTCTTTTTGAGTAGTATAGGACAACGATGCGAGCTCTTCTGGAAGTGGTTCCGCTAGTAGCATCTGACGAGCACGTAATTCAGCAATCTCGTCCGGATTGTAGCTTCTGCTATAGCCTATCTCCATTCCAAAATAACTATTGTGTGACCGCTGAATTGGCGTAAGCGTGATGTTAAATCTAGTTTTTCTCCCGCTCAATTCAGATTCCATAAACAAGACTTGCACCATACCAGCGTTCGACTGATCTGCGTAGGAAATTTGCTTGCTATTATGGGACTTCCCTGAATAAAGAGACTTTAACTCGACAACTTGCTCTATATCCGCCGTTGGTGATAGTTGAAGTTCAATACTTTGATCTGGTTTAGTTCTAATTTTTTCTGTTAAAAAGAAATTTTCATTTAGCATGATCCAATGTCCGGGGCTCTTCACTAATCCAGTGTTGCGAGGTGTACCGTTTTTCGCAGTGGTTTTCTGGGATATTGTTGATGTTTTTTTTCCCATACCTGGCTTTGCTGAAGCTACTGATGGTGTTTTCCCCCGATTACGGGCTATAGAAGGTTCTGTAGCTAGCTTTGTTGTAGTTGTTGATGATGTTTTTTTGCGATCGTGAGTTACAGTCGAAGATTTAGATTTTGTCTTTACCTCTGATGTCTTCTTAGTAGCAGAAGGAGTAAATAAATTTCTTCTACTTCCTAGAAGATGCCTACTTTTACTTGAGTTACTAGAAGAATTTTGTTTTAGTAAGGCACATGCTTTATCAAACAATAATTCATGAAGAAGTAATAAATCAAAATCGTTAAGAGCAGGGCGTTCTCTACTGCGATTAACTCGTTCTTCAACTTTACTGTTTAGCTGAGACCATTCATTACTTGTTTTACGATCCTTTTGCTTAAGCAAAAACATCAGATAGCTACTTCCCGAATTGATATCAAACTTTTTGTTTTCATTTTTCACAGCAAAAGAGTGAACTTGAGCGGCACTCCGTGCTAAATCTTTTGGAAAAATGTCTTGCTCATTATACTCTTTAGGTTTATTAGAGTTGATAGAAAGATATTTATTTCTATAATCTTGAGCTTTTTCAATAGCCTGAATAATATCTAATAAAGCTTCTCTATTTTTAAGCCCTACTGAGGTTAATTTATCACTTCCTTCTAAGAGGTTTAAGAAATTGTTTTTGTTCTCTCGAAAAAACCTTGGTGATTTTGATTTATGTACATCCCAAATCACTTCATTGTTAGTTACTAAAACTAAACTAACAACTGATTTATTTTTGTTTTTTCGCTGGAGGATCGGTCGTAAAAGTAATTCAAGCTCGAATTTAGCTTTTTGAAGTTTTTGACATAATCTAGCTCTAGTTAAAGAACCGTTATTTTGAATAATAACAATTAAGTCAATATCACTTATATCTTGAAGAAATTGATTTCCGCCTCCATTGATGAGGCTACCAAAAATATAGAAATTACTAAATTGCTTATGATTTTGATTTTTAGCCCACTTCTTTAAAAGATTAATAAGCTGCGGAATTAATTCTTCTACCATCTTTTGTGTAATCATTCCATCACAACGGAATAAAACATACTTACTTGAGGTCAAACAATGAATAAATCATCAATACTATGTAAACAATTCCAAAAATGAATGAAACGCACTGTTCAATACTGGTAGGTCTTAAATAAGTTTTTTCGGTTAGATCCTGTTCTCTCAAGTGACTTTCTTTGTTGTAACAGTAAAATGGCAAAAACTCTTCCATCTCTAAAATAATCTGGATCTTACGCTCAACCAATCTTCTGTATGCCCGAATATTAAAATTCCATAGGATGCATAAGATGGAACCTAAAAAACCTACTACTAGTCCAATCAGAGGAAACTTAACCATTTGATCCTGGTTGCTAGCTATAGAAAAGATAGCTAGCAACCCAGATAGAAGAGAAATGAAAAAGCTATTTACTTGATTTCTTCTCGCACTAATCCTGTCATGCATCTCTACATACATCTTGTACTGCTCTAAGAGAAGGTCTTTGTGATCAGTTTCGTAATTTGTATTTAGGATCTGATTTAGGTCTAGGTTAGATGGCATACTACTCCAAAACAGCCTTAAAATAAGAGTTTTGGTTATTTTAGCTTAGTGGTGCAGAAAACTCAGATATTCTCAGCATGAGAATGTAACCACCTTGGAAAATTCAATCTGGCAGTCCGACGCCTCTCGTTTGTATTGAGAACGAATGCTGGAGGTGGATTATATTTAGGCAGCACCAGAAGTTTAGGTAGGGGCAATCGCTGGTAACAGAGCTGTGACAATCCACGCAGACCTAATTACAGAAAAATTAAGCCCCGCTCCTCTGCCAAACGAGACGAGAACGCCCTCTCGTTTGCGCTAGCATCATGCCGAGCATAAGACAATCAGAGAAGTACAATCCAGCACTATGAATAGCTATCCATTGTCACACCTTGCTTCACAGATAGGATAATTGCCAGAACGCTTATCTAGGAATTATTTAAGCGATCGCCTCATCTTCCAGCTCCCCCTTTAGGGATCAGAAGTTTTATGGAAGTACAGACCTGATACGTGAAAGGCTTATAGAACCCATTTGAGATCTCAGGAAGGGGCTGTAAGCCGCTTGAGCATGAGCCGGACAAAGCAGAGATTGATCTTGGTTGTGGCATGAGATAAAGTGCGCTCAAAGTTCTTAACTAAACTTTTACAGCGCTCCATCCACGCATTGGAACGTTCTATCACCCAGCGAGCGACCGCTGGGACAAATCCAGTTTTTCCTTGTGCCACCTTCTCTTGTTTTGAGGGTTTGGTGGACAATTGAAAGCGGATTTTCGTCATAATTTGGGGATAAACCTGCTCCAACTCCTGAATCAAATAGTCAATGTGGTAGCCGTGGTCTAGCAAGATGGTAATTTTGGGAATATTGACGGGTTTCGACTTGAAATAATCGAGGTTGAGACTCAGCATCTCAATCAACCCGACATCATCTGAAACATTAGCAGGAGTGCTGTGGGTAAAGAAGGGAAACCCAAGCGTGTCAACGGCTAGATGTCTTTTGATTCCATTCGTTGCTTTATAAAAACAGAATCCCTTTGACTCCACACTCGCAGTGCAAGTGTTCTTCACCGCTTGAGAGTCAATGATGATTAACGTTGTCCACTTGGGCTTTTTTTACCTGCGATCGCACTTGTTCATGTAACGTCTGCATCAGCGTTTCGATTGCACCTGCGGCTCGCCACTGTTTGTAGTGCCAATAGACCGTCGAATAGGGCGGCAAGTCTTTGGGTAAGTCTTCCCAATTGCAGCCATTCTTAAGTTGATAGAAGATCCCATCCAAGATTTGCCGCTTCGTCCAGTCACAGGGTCGGGTCCGTTTCTTCTGCGGCAGTATCTGAGGCAACAGGGGTTCAAGAATTTTCCATTCTGCATCGGTGAGACTGCTGGAATATGCCATAGCGACTAAAGTAGAGGGTGTAGGTGCCTGCATTCACCATTATAAAGATGCCAAATGGGTTCTATACGCTCTTTTGGTGAAGCGATCGCAGCCAGTGGTGTAGATGAGGCAGATTTTGACTTGTGGGATTAAGATTGCATTGAGAGAAGGTTGCTCCAATAGAGATGCTTCCTAGAGGTATCTCAACAACCCACTTTCAAATCAGTGTTTAGTCATTGCCACTCTTGGGTATCAAACCGACGAAATCAAGTACTTAATCAAAGGCGTCCGTGGTCTCGAGTGAGGATACGAGCGTTTTCTCACCAACTTCAAGTGTGTTCCACAATCCATAGCTTGGGTTCCACTTGAAAGCCTTTGGTTTCCTCTGAGCTCTGGCATCAGAGTCGGTCGAGTTTGGCTACCAATCTGTTTGCTTTGGGTCACTCCAGAAAGAAATTGCTTATAAGTTGTGTGATTGAATTGGTTTCTTGATCTCACGCTCTTCTAAAGACTCTGGCCCATTATCTGTGAAGGTTAGGGCGATTGTAACTTTGGACTTTGACTTGCCTTTGTCGCTTGATGGGGTACATTGCGTTTGTCAACTCTGGTTGTGTGAATGCTTTTATTTCCCGTAACGGTTTAGGCAAGGAATCAGGCAAGCTCTGGGTAGCTACTACCATTAAAGCTAGGAACGGTTCATCCTGATTCAACTTCATATCCAAGATCGAGGCTCTTTGCTCTAATGGCTGCTCTATAAAGACTGGGAACCCTAACTCAATTACTGAAAGCAGGCTTTAAGGCTGCTTTCCATTCTGCAATTAACTAATCAGCCATTGGCTGCTTTAAATTCTGGAGCTTTGGCTGAGAAATGTAATTAATTTCTGGACCATATATAAATCAAAGCTAGCCGTTAATAGTTCATTAGTACTATTCTGATTGTGTCAATATAGTGCTAATGAACTATGAAAACTAAGCCTTCTGACAAGCCAAACTCAGATTGCACTAGTGAAGGTTTTCGACTGACTCTCTCTGAAAGGTCTTTAACTGCTTTCCTGAAAGCACTTATACTCTTAGCTTTTGTAGTTGCCCAATGGCAAAGTGCAAATAGTCGGGTAGACCTACCAAATCCTGCATTGCCTAATCAAGAACCCCCATCTAAGAGCTTATAAGGAGGATTGTTGATGCCGCATAGTAAGAAAAAACAGGCTCCTGGGCGTCCTTCAACATGGGGAAACCTAGAGGTTGTAAGACCTCGGCTGCCTCTAAATATTGTTACTGAAATTGATTATATTCGGGACCAATTCACTGATCCAGAAGATGCTCATCAATACATCCTAGGGTGCTTGAATGGAACGCTTAAGATGCAACGAATGAAGCTATATGATTTCCGGATCTCGGCAACTCCTGGCATAACTTCTCCTGGTGGAGATGCTAGTTATGAGGAGATCGAAGTCCCAAGCATACTGCTTAAAAATCCTAACAAGTCTTTCCTTGCTCGAGCCGCTGGTGACTCGATGAAAGATGCTGGAATACCAGATGGTGCTTATATTGTTGCGAAGGAAATGAATCCTTTATTTGAAAGCCCACCAGATCGTGCGATCGTGACAGCAGTAGTAAACGATCAGATACTTATTAAGCGCTACCGTTATCGGTATAACAAACACGAACTGCTATCCGAGAATCGGAGAAAAAATTACCCACCAATAGTTATCTCATCAGATATGTCAGATCATGATTCTATTTTTATTTTCGGAGTTTTTGAGCGTGTTATCCCTGACTCAATGATGCGTATTATAAACATCTAAAGAATTGCAGAAGGTTTACCTCCATTAGCTACGAAGCTCTCAAAATCCCAACCAAAAATCTCCCACTCTCCGTTACATTCCTGCGAGTTCAAATCTTCACGACATCGTCAATCTTGCATTTTCTTTTGGGACGGTTGCTTTTGGGGTTTTAACAGAAAGAGGCTAGAACGCTTGCTATACATGGATTCTGAATTTCCTCCATAGGACACTGAATGTGTTGACAGGACACAAAAAGCGTGTCAAAAGACAGCAGCTGATTGGCTTCATTGCTATCCAAAGGTCATGCTCAAGGTTCACAGAAGGTACGCTGCTTTGAATAGCACCAATGCTTACCGTTATTGAGCCTAGATCTTGGTACTGTAACTTCAGCATCAAGATCTAGGTAAATAGCCGACTCCAAATTGCGCCCAAAAAGACTATTTGGAAGAGCAGCATCACACCACGGACAACCAAAAGTTAGTGTTGATACCTTTGAATGACGACGTTGATTGATCAGCCTTTGGCTTTGGTTTTGCCACTGGCGCATAGGATCTATACCTGAAGAGGGTTCGACAATAGCTAGGTTAGCTGGCTCAGAAGCAATCAATTGTTCTCGCAGCTTGATCGCTCCCAGATAAAGATTTCGACCGTGAGAAGAATTCTTGTACTCCTCTACTACTCTTTGAACCTCTGGCTCAAATTCAACATTTGGGACTTTAGGCCAGCTTTCCCGAAACTTGGACTCAAACTCAAACTTCTTGCCGCAACAAGATACTGACTTTCTTTGCACACAATAATAGTGGTAAGGAGAATCACAATTACAGCAGTTGATGACGGGAAAGTAGATCCGTGCCGTGGTCGCAGGTATGGAAGTGTAGTACTGGCAAAATTTGATTTTTCCAGATAACAGCGATTCGACAAATAAATCAATCGGCATTAGTTGCTGCCCAATCTCTACCATCAGCCGATTATCTGGCTCTAAACTGAGAGTGAACATGGGCAAATTGTAGCTTTGCTCAAGCGTTGGTAGCTTCCGAAACAACCAGCAAGTTCTCACATCATCACGTTCATACTTCGCCTGACGCTCCTTGGTAACCTCTAGGGTTTGCGGAGACCACTGTACCTCAAAAGCAACCCGAACCAGCCTTTTGGTTCCTTGCCGCACAGCTAAAACATCAGCACGCCAGTCAGGCCCCACCGCTTCGGTCTGTATCAGGAAGCCCAACCGCTCACAGACCTGAGCAATTTCGGATTTTGCTAAAAGATGCTCGAAGCCCTCATTTTCCCAATCACAAGATGTACTACGTCGGTGATGATAAAAGTGTTGTAACCCTAATTTAGAAGTGCGTAAGTTTCCCTTGCAACCGCAAGGTAAGACTACCTCTTTATGCTTGCGATTTTTGAGAGAATTCCACTCATCTAATGGAACTAACCTAGAAACAATCTCTTTCTCATCAACGGTGGCTCTTAGCGGCATGCGTAATCATTAACTTTAAAGGATTGCTCAACTCATCTACATCTAATTCCTTACGCCTGTCCTCATTGCTCTTGTGGACGAAGAAAAGAGCTGACTTAGAACGCGTAATAGCAATATATTTCAGGTTTCGCTCTTGTTGATATTCCCAAGGCTGCTGATTTTCCCACTTCATCGGTAAGTACTCTGGATAGAGTATAAACACTCTCTCTTCTTCTAGCCCCTTAGCGCTATGCACTGTTGATAGCATTACGGCCTGGTATTGATCACTGAATAGAGCCTCAATTGCTTCACAAAATTCCTCTATATTGCTGCAATTGAAACGTTTATAGCAGTTGAGAATGCCATCAATCTTGTCATTCAGCAAGGCAATTTGCCCTTCACTATAAGGAGTTTCTTTAAGCTTCTGGATTCGGTGCCCCTGATACAACGACAGAAAATTAGGAAATTGAGCAAACGTAAAACCTTCAAACTCAGCGACTCGACGCACGATCGCTGTTAAAGATTTACCGACATCTCGACCCTTCACTCGAGCTGGAATCTGCTTCTTGATCAACTCGATGCACCAGGTAATCAGAGGAGCCACCAATCGGCAAATAACCAAATCTCCTCTTTTCACTACTTTAGGCAGCTGATCTTCAAAAATAGATTCTACTTTTCCTTCAAGAGCATCAGGACGAGGTTCGATATGAGGAACTAGTTCACGGGCTAGCTCTAAAATCTTAGTACCGCACCTATAGCAAACACTGAGCGGAAACTCCGCTCCTCGTAAAGTGTCGCGAATTCTTTGAAATGAGTAACAATCTGCCCCAGCAAAGCCATAGCACGCTTGGTTATCGTCTCCAATAAAAAGCATGCGGCCTTTTGGCCGCTTACATTTGAGAATCAGATTTAACTGAGCAGCGCTCAAATCCTGGGCTTCATCTACAAACACCCATTCATACTGTTTTGGCTGAAGATTCCAGAGATATGGCAACCAAAGCATATCCTCATACGAGATTAAACGCGCACTGATAGCGAGATCAGGCCCCTCAATCAAAATAGATTCAGCTTCATTAAGAAGTAGGTCTTGATAGTTTTCATCAAGAGCTACCCCAAAGTGACGCAGCATTTTTATGATTGCCTGGTAGTCTGATGGTTCCGTCAAGGTACATTGGGCAAGGTGAACAATTCGTTCTAGTTGTTGCTGAATTTCTGCCTCAACTGGTGGTTTTGGTTCTTCCAAGTTTTCCTGATCCAGGTGCCACTGAACTACTTGAAGCCCATATCGATGGTTACAAGCTCCTATTAGCCTTACCATTCTGCCTTGAATCAACTTACGGTACTTATTAGACTCTAGGGTTAGCTCACCTGGTAACCTTCTGCCTAAGCACCGCCAACCAATAGCATGAATGGTTCGACAATCGATTCGAGATGGAACCTGTGTCCTGAGATAGTCAGCGATCGACTTGTTGAAAGCAGCAAATAAGACATCAGAGCTGTTGAGTAGCTTGGATGCCTCAATGAGAGTTGTAGTTTTCCCACTGCCTGCAACCGCACAAACAGTAGCACTACCTGTGGCATTGAGAGCCCAGTCAAAGATGTCCTTCTGGTACTTACTAGGAACAAACGGGGGCTTGCTCACAGAGTAGCAATCCTACTAAAACTACAAATTCACACTAATCTTGCAAGACAAAAACGATATACACAAGAGCGATTCTGCGTAGGGAAGCTTTGACTACCGCGACATGCGATTCTCGATTGCCAAGTGCATCAATCCTCTTGTCTTGCTTGTCGTCGCAGAGCTGATAAAGCCACCGGATGCAGCCACTCTTGGCTTTTTTTCAACTTGTACTTATTAGCCCGTCCAGTTTTAGTCACTTCCAAAATGTTTGCAGCACAAAGGAGCTTCAGGGCCTCCATTACCTTGCGTGTATTCATTCCACAATAATCGGCAATTGTTTTTTGGCTAGCAGTACAAAAACCCTTAGTGGATGCTCTCCGCGCTACATGAGCTAGTACTCGAAACTCGTAGACATTCAAACCGTAAGTATCTATAGCGTTAGAGATGAAGATCCAACTCTCGTTTTCATGGGCCTTCCAAGCCGGGTCTGCCGTTTTCGGCTGCTTTCGAGAGCGAGTTGTTGGCATGGACATAAGAATTTGAAAAATTTTTCAACTTTTTTTCGGCAATCATGAGCCTCAGCTCCTTACCCTCATAAGAATCTAAAAGAGTGATTCTTACTTCACAGGGATTTCCTTATTAAGGTTTCTCTTTACAAGGGATTATCTTTTGTGTGTAACAGAGTAGCATATCAGAACTGGCTTTAAGTAACATAACTGACATGTCTTTTTAACTCTATTCAGGCTGCTATCTTTATAACATATCTGCTATGTCATTAAATAGCATATCAGGGCTGCTTTCTGGAATCACTTCTAGTAACCAAAACCCTTGCTGGACAAGACTTTAAGGGAAAGCTATAGTATTTTTCAACAACTCGCCTTTAGATGCAGAATCTAAAAAAATTCGGCCACCCAAAGGCGAGCCGAAACACTTTTTATTACATCTCAACATTATGGTTCCAAACGGCGTGTCTTCAAATACCGCTCGGCTTGACTTGCTTGAGCAGGTGAATACGTACCTAGCAAGGCTGATAGAACTGGATGCAAATTCTATTGAGCAACATCTTGCAAGACTAGATTATCTCCTTGGGCTAGAGAGCTTAGGGGACAATCACGTAGCAGATGATAGTTCCAGCCCAGCAGTGTCTACATCTGGGGTCAATAGTCACTCCATTAGGGCAGAGGTGGAAGCAGCAGATATTCCACTCGACTGCGGGTTAGAAACTCTTGTCCTAGCATCGCACCCCGAAGTAATTCGGGATGCAATTGCAGTCGTTCAAGAAAACCGAAAACGAGGAATAGTGCATAGCCCATCTGGGCTGTTTCGCCGGGCGGTTGAGAATCATTGGAAACCTAGGAGTGGGAGAAAAAACAATGTCAAAGTTTAGCCGACAATGGAAAAGTAAACTGACAGACCATGAGCGGCTCAGCAATCTAGAGCAGCGAATCGAGCACCTAGAAGACCGCTTTTCTCAAGTTGAACATCTTGCGATCTGGGATTCTCCCAATGGAGAAATTATGTCAGTTGCAGACTGGATTGAGCACTGTAGCCGCCGTTAGTTAGTAGCAGGAATTTTGGTGCGTAGTTAGCTAATAAATAACTACGCACCAAAATTCCAAAAGTGATTGCCATTACGGATACAGGATTTTTAAGAAGCATAAGCATCAAGTCAATGACCCGGTTGCATTAGAAGACGCTTGACTCATGATAGCGATCGCTTCAGCGAGGGTAGGTTTCAGAGTGCTGAGATAACCTCAAGTGCATTACTTCTCACTCAAACTCTAACGACATCGCCAATTTTGCGTTTTCTTTTGTGACGGTTGTTGTGGCCCGGGAGAAGTTGGTGGAGTTGATGATGAGCATCGATCTCCGCTTTCCGTTCCTGCATAATGCGTTCAATGACCCTTTGGTTGGTGGTGAAGTTCTTGAGCCCGTTGATGGTGATCGCCCACTTGAGGTCATGAAGCTGGTTGGGGAGGTTGTTGTGGTGGATGATGGCATCGATCGCCCGGTTGACGATCGCATCAGCTTCACCAGTTTTGTATTTGCGAGGTTTGCTTTCTTCAGTGTTTGTCTTCTCTGCCGTATCTATCGCCTGGTCAGCGATCGCGGGTTGAGATATTATTGCCTCTATCTCGGGTGCTGCCGCCACTCTAGTTGTCCCTGCTTGAGCGATCGCGATTTGCTCTATTGGCTGCTGAATCTGAGGTGGTTGAGCCTGGAGTTGAAACTGAACGAACTGAGCCATAACATCAATCAGCTTGTCGAGTTTAGATTCCAATCCGTTAGCTGTTGGCTGCTCCAGAGACAAATTGCTTATGGGTTCAGTGGATTGGATTGGCTGATTAACTTCGCTTTCCTCGATCGGTTCTGGTGCAGCCTCAGTGGTTTTAGAAGTGGCAGCGATCGCCTGTGTCGCTTCTGGTTCATCGGTAGTAGTAATCTCTTCCGTTTCTACTAGAGCGATCGCCTCGGTAGGTTCAACCTCCGTTACCTCATCAACCATCACTTCTTCAAATTCAGCTGCTGTCGCTCTTGTGGACAATTGCTGGAGAGACCAAGCCACCCAAGCAGACATCTTGTCAGGTTGGAGTTTGCCGTCAAAGTGTTCGAGGATGTCAGCGATCGCGGGTTGGTCGTCTTTCCAGATGCGAAGGCTCGTGCGCTGCTGGCGCTGGCGTTCTCTGGTTGGAGTGTCAGCCACCCTATCCTGAAACGGAGCAATGGGTTGAATGCCGCCTAAGCCCAGCTTAATCCCTTTGCGCTTGCCCGCATACTGAGCAATGACCGAGTCCGCAATCTCAAAATCTGCGTAGTGACGAGAAGCGGCCAGAGATCGCCTGAGTTCGGGATTGTGTTCATCAAGGACTGCATAGTGGCCTTGAATCGCGGCTCTAAACTCCACTGGGTCTACTCGAGGCGGACAGTACCAAAAGGTGGCGATCGTAGCGTAGACGGCGCGGAACAAGTGAGTGTAGAGGTTGCCCCCGGCCCTAGGAGGCACCAAGTCCGAGAAGTGGCGATCGCACGCCGCCGCGATAGCGGGGCCAAAGCGAGCATTGACCTCCTTAGCTGATAGCTCCTGTGTCTCCGGTAACTCACGTCTCACCTTATCTAAGGCCTTGCACACCTTCTCCGAGGTCGTCAGCGTGGGAATCTCAAAACTGAGCGTTTGTGTTTCTTCCCTACGTTTAAGTGCCCCCGTAAAGACCACACTCCAGCGCGTCTTGGGTTCAAACTTAGCCGTCGAGAGCAGCTCACTCGATCGCCTTCCGGTCAGTACAGCCAAGCCTGCTGCCACCTCTGCCCACTCCGGGGACTCCAGCAAGCGGACTGCGGTTGCCACGATACCATCAGGATTGTGCAACGGCTTGACATCTTCATTGCGTTCTGAGACCGATCGCTGCTTCTCATCATTGAGCTGAGTGTATTCCTCAGTCGAGAACTTGATATAGTCGAGCGAGAAATGGTCTTCTCCCAACTGGTCTTTAATCGCCCTACGAGTTTGGTCCATCAAACTCTGCTGTTGATTGAGTGCTAGAGCCCCGCGATCGGACCACTCTTGGCGCATGCGAGCAGCGAGTTGTTGAGCCTTGGCCCTGTCCTGAGGAGAATCAGATAGCAGAGCGATCGCAGGAAGATAGTCATTGTCAATCAAGTGAGAGAGCCAAGCACGTTTACCCATATCCGTTCTCCAAATTGCATTGCTTATTGGTTAAATGAGATGGAAAAGGAGACAGATACCGTCTCCCAAAGAGCGGTCATAAGCTATGGCAGAAGGCTCGTCTATCAGGAGCACACAGAGCCAGGAACCCAAAGAGAGAACCTTGTCCTATCACAGCCGCGATCGCCAGCTCAAGGACTAACTGCGGGCTAGTAGCGAGACAGGGGAACATAAAGCCAGCGATCGCCAGCTTAGTGGTAGATGATTGCTTAGTGGAAAAGGAGAAGAGATTAAAGTTTGCGATCGCTTGTTTATTAGTGAGTCGCTGTCCAGGAGAAAGATAGAAGCTTGTAGAGTGTGCGATCGCCTGCTGAAAGGTCAAATGCTGGTTCCCAGAACAATAGAAGAGGCTGAGATTAGCGATCGCTAGCTCAACCAAAGCAACCAATAAAGAGACAAAAGGAGAGAAACTCACAGCAGATTTAGAGAGTGTGGGCCTTGATAGCATGGAACTACCTCTCATTGATAGAGTATCCAATCCAATTAGATGAAGCAGCTACCTTTTTGGATTACATATTCATTCTATTTCAATCCATATTCAAAATCAATATAAAATCCATAGTTTATGCAATTCAAACTAATAAGTTAGGCGATTGGACTAAGGCAGCTCAATTATTGCAACTAGGCGAACTAGGCGAACTAGGCGATCGTGGAAAGTTTGGCTAGCATCTACAAACCTAAATCTATAGCCAATTCGATTGATTTGGATTGCTTATATCCATATCTTTCAGAACAAATTGGATAAGCCAATCCATAACAAATTCAAATGAATATGGATAAATAGATTGGATATTTCCATGGTTTGATATGGATATCTAATGAATTGAATTGGAACAAAAAGGCGATCCCCCTATCCCAAGCGATACCTAGAATAGCTGAAACCCTTATACAGAGGCAGTTGCAAGGATTCTACAAAGGCGCGATCGCCCCCACCCCAAAGAAACAATGCAATCCAATTCATAACATATTCAAATGGATTGGGTAATATTTGAATTGCTTATAGGTTGCGATCGCTAGTAGG